>NZ_JBPFDQ010000042.1:0-47023 GCF_059415045.1 Ferdinandcohnia sp. SAFN-114
AAAAATAGATAAAGGAGAACTTGAGTTCACTCAAATTCTCCTTTATCACTATTCGAAGCTAGTTATGTCCCAGCCTCTTTTATCGTTTATGAAAGATTTTCAAGTACGGATTGTAAAATACCACCGTTTTGATAATATTCGATTTCAACTACACTATCCAAACGTACATTAGCGGTGAATTCAATTGGTTCTACTTGGTCTTGTTTCCTTGCAATCACTTGAACCATTTGTCCTGGTTTGATTTCTCTGTTTAGATCTTGTATTTCAAAGTCTTCTCTACCATCTAATTGTAAGGTTTCGGCGCTTTCACCTTCATTAAATTGAAGTGGCAAGACTCCCATCCCTACTAAATTGCTACGATGAATGCGCTCGAAGCTCTCTGCTAGGACTACTTTAACACCTAATAACGCGGTTCCTTTAGCAGCCCAATCACGTGAACTTCCCGTGCCATACTCTTTACCTGCAATGATTAGAAGGTTATGATTTTCTTCTTTATACTTCACTGCTGCATCATAAACTGGCATGATTTCACCAGTTGGAAGATACGTGGTAAAGCCTCCTTCTATTCCGTTAGCTAATTTATTTCGAATTCGGATATTCGCAAATGTCCCCCTAACCATGACATGATGATTTCCCCTTCTTGAACCATATGCATTGAATTCCCGAACTGGAATACCTTTATCTGTTAGGTATATACCGGCTGGGCTTTTTACTGGAATTTGCCCAACTGGAGAGATATGATCTGTTGTAATGGAGTCACCTAACAATAATAAGGCTTTCATGTTTTTGAAATCTGAGTCTTTCTTTATAGTTGAAAGCTCTTCAAGGAAATACGGCGCTTCTTGTATATAGGATGATTGATCATCCCATTTATAAAGCAACCCTTCAGATGATTCAATCGATGACCATGCCTCATTTTCAAAAATATGTTCATACTCCTCTTTAAATAGCTCGTTTGTAATAGAAGAACTGATCACTTCATTAATTTCTTCTGTAGTTGGCCAAATATCTTTTAAATAAACTGGATTTCCATTATTTCCGAAACCAATTGGCTCTGAGTACATATCCAATTGAACTGAACCCGCTAAAGCAAATGCAACCACCAATGGCGGAGAACTTAAGTAATTCGCTTTTATTAGTGGATGTACTCGTCCTTCAAAGTTTCGATTTCCACTTAAAACAGAAGTGACAAGAAGATTATTCTCTTTAATTGCCTCTTCGACAGATTCAAGAAGGGACCCACTATTTCCGCAGCACGTTGCACAACCATAACCGTCAACATAAAATCCAATCTCCTCTAATGCCTTAAGTAGGCCCGATGCTTCAAGGTATTTTGTTACGACACGTGATCCTGGTGTTAAACTTGTTTTTACAAACTCGGGCTTCTTAAGGCCAAGTTCCAATGCCTTTTTAGCCACTAGCCCTGCAGCTACCATCACACTTGGATTTGAGGTATTTGTACAGCTTGTAATGGCTGCGAGTACGAGTGAACCAGTACTAATCACACTACCGTCCTTTAATTCAACCTTTTTATTAAGTTCGGATACACCTAAACCATAGCCTCCACTTTCAACCGGCTTTGTTACGACTTTAGTAAACTCGTCTTTCATCAAGCGTAATTCAATACTATCCTGTGGTCTTTTCGGACCAGCAATTGTTGATTTAATTGATGATAAATCTAACTCTAGTGTTTCAGTAAAATTCGGATTAGGGGTATCATCTGTTCTAAATAAACTTTGGGCATCATAATATGCCTTTATCAATGCTCGGTTTTCTCCACGTCCTGTTAGCTCGAGATAATCTAATGTCACTTCATCAATCGGAAAATAACCCATTGTCGCTCCATATTCAGGAGCCATATTGGCAATTGTTGCTCGGTCAGTTAAAGAAATACTGGATAATCCCGTTCCAAAAAACTCAACAAACTTGCCTACTACTCCTTTTTTTCGAAGTAAATTTGTAATTGTTAATGCAAGGTCTGTTGCAGTAACACCCTCTTGAAGCTTACCTGAAAGCTTTATTCCTACTACCTCAGGAATCACGAAATAAAGTGGTTGTCCAAGCATGGCTGCTTCTGCTTCGATTCCACCAACACCCCATCCTATTGTACCAAGGCCATTAATCATGGGTGTATGAGAATCTGTCCCTACAAGAGAATCTGGATAAACAACATATTCTCCATTTTCATTTTTTTTGACAATCGATGTAGCCAAATACTCTAAATTAACTTGGTGAACAATCCCGTTTGATGGTGGTACTGCCCTGAAATTAGAAAAGCTAGTTTGTGCCCACCTAACAAATCGATATCTTTCCAAATTTCGTTCATACTCAAGCTTAAGATTATCAGACAGGGATTGTGAATTCCCAAAATAATCAACAATCATTGAATGGTCAATAACTAAATCTACTGGAATTTGGGGATTAATTCGTGATACATCTCCACCTTTTCGTTTCACAGCATCTCTCATGGCAGCTAAATCCACGATAGCAGGAATTCCTGTAAAGTCCTGAAAGACAATTCTAGCCGGCTTGAATGGAACTTCTTTTTTCTCCCATTGTGTCTTCTCCCAGTTTGCAAGTTGTTCAATATGTGAAGTGGTGATTTGCTTTCCATCTAGATGGCGAACAGCGGATTCTAGCAGCATTTTAATAGAATTAGGTAATGATGAAATAGGATACCCACTCGATTCTAGTTCTTTTATTCTATAATATTGATATTCTTTTCCATCCACATATAATGTTCTTTTTAATGTAGACAGAGATTCCGTTACACTCATGAATTTGCCTCCCTTGTTGTTATTAAACATTGAAAAAATAGTCTAGTTGATGGCAATCAGCTAGACTATTTATGATTAACACTATTTTTTAGGGATATATAAATCACCTTTTATTATTCTTCGGGCTGTTCTATCTAAGCCAACAGAAGCAACATCTGCCTGCTCCTTGGTTAATGCAACGCGAACCTCTGCGATACCCTCTGGATGACCGATTCGAATAATTTGTTCAACACTTCCATCTTTCTTTCTGGAGTATTGATTTGGAACGGTGCCCTCAAGCAATGCAGATGAAGCTAAGTTATATAACCCGCTCCCTGCAAAAGTACGGTGAAATTTCTTCATAGAAACCATTTTTGCGACAATATCAATATCGTTCGCGTTAATATGCTTTCCTGCAGAAGTCACATAATCGTGTGGACTAGCAACTATAGCAATTTTCGGTATGGAGGGAATGCTTTTTGCTTCATCTTCGTTTTTTGCGATACCGCCGGCAACTGCCATTTTCAATCGAATTTCCTCTAACTCAGACAATAATTCATGATTCGCTCCTACAACATGATTTAGCTCTGAACCTACTATCCCAAATTCACTTGCTGCTACATACACAAATGGATTAACAATATCAATAAATGATGCTTCATAGATTCTTTTACTAGTAACTATCTTTGTTTTCAGACCAATTGGAATTGTTTTCCCAGTCTTTCCCCCTCCAGGCGAAAGAATATTAACCATGACTTTTGCTCCAGGTGTAACAACTCCTGGCATCAAATAATCTCCTGATACCTTTGCTTTACCGTTTGATAGAGGAACTTTCATTTTTATCATTTTATTTATATTTTTATTAAAAGCTGATACAGTCACAAAATCATCGTTAGAGTTCGTTGACACAAGGCCTTCATCTACCGCGAATGCTCCTATAGCCGCCATTAGATTTCCACATGTTCCTTTATCATCAACAACTTGCTCTCCAATGCCAATTTGATAAAATGTATAATCAAGGTCCGCACCCTCAACAGTCGGCTCTGAAATAACCATGATTTTACTAGTGTGAGATGTACCACTTCCTAAGCCATTTACTTGTGAGGGATTGTATGCATCAATTCCCTCTAAAAAAATTTTGTGCTTTAATTCTTTATTTGTTGGTAAGTCCTTTTCATGAAAAAGGATACCTCTACTTGTGCCACCTCTATAAACAACACAACGCACAGAGAATTGAGACATTATTCTTCCTCCCTACTTCATTTCAGGAACAATGGTTTTAGCTATTTCTTGATCAAGATCCTCATAGTCATGAAGTTTAATGGTTTCATATAGTTCCTTACGTGTTTGCATCTTATCTAACACATCACGCTGTGTACCTTTCTCGAATACTTCAGAGAATACAATTTCATATGCTTTCGCTGCTGCTCTCAAAGAAGTAACCGGATAAATAACCATCGAGTAACCAAATGATTCAAATTCTTCAGCTGTAAAGTATGGAGTTTTTCCAAATTCGGTCATGTTTGCTAATAAAGGAACCTCAAATTCTTTGCTGAAAGCCCTGAAGTCTTCTTCAGTAATTAATGCCTCAGGGAAAATAGCATCAGTGCCTGCTTCTACATATTTTTTTAGTCTATGGATAGCAGCCTCTCTACCTTCAACAGCAAATGCGTCTGTTCTTGCAACAACAACCAATGAAGGAGCAACTTCTTTAATGATTTTAATTTTTTGGGACATTTCATCAGCTGCGACCAATTTTTTTCCATTTAAATGACCACATTTTTTTGGTAAATCCTGATCCTCAATTTGAACGGCAGCTACACCCGCTTCCACCATTTCTTTAGCCGTTCTGGCAACATTTAAGATTCCGCCAAAGCCAGTGTCAATATCAGCTAATAATGGCAAATTTGATGCACGAATAATTTCACGTGCTCTTTCGGCAACCTCTTGTGAATGTAATACACCTAAATCCGGTAGCCCTCTACTTGCCGTATAAGCCCCACCAGATAAGTACAATGCTTTAAAGCCAACCTTTTTAGCCATTAATGCAGCCATGCCGTCATGTGTACCCATAATCTTCAAGATTGGTCCTGCCTTTATATAATTTATAAAGTCCTCTGCTAATTCTTTTTGACTCTTTTGTTGTTCAACAAGCCATGTCATGATATTCCCTCATTTCATTTTTCTAATAAGTAAAACCCATGGTCATGAAAGAACGAAGGACCCTACTAAATAGGGCCCCGTCTTTTCATTAGTCAACTAAACCAGATTCACTAATTAAATCTTTATACATTGTAGTTTGTTCTTCCAAGAATTTAGTTGTTTCACTACTATTCTTGTAGAGTGGAGTCCAGTCATTATTTTTCACTAGGTCTTTCCAAGCATCGGTTTCAACCATTTCTCCGATTACTTTATCCCAGTAAGCAATTTCTTCTTCCGTCATATCTTTAGGTCCCATGATACCTCTCCAGTGAGGGAATACCATATCTACACCTTGTTCCTTCCATGTAGGAACATCCTCTAAACCTTCTATTCTTTCATCAGAAGAAACGCTAATTACTCTGAAGTTGCCTGCAATATGCTGATCCTTAGACTCAGAAACTGCCATTGTTGCAACATCTACGTGACCACCTAAAAGAGCTGTTACTACATCTCCACCACTCTCGTATATCATGAAATTTAATTTAGATACGTCAACACCGTATGTTTTTGCTGCTTGTACAAATGACAGGTGATCGTTGTTACCTAATCCTGGCGCAACTGCAATTGTTAAAGATCCTGGATCCTTTTTCAATTGTTCCATAACATCTTTTGCAGTTTTGAACTCGGAATCATTTCCAACTGCAATTGAAATCCACTCAGTTGTTAAAATTGCTAGTGGAGTGAAATCTTCATAAGTTAATTCACTTTGGCCTAATAAGTTATTTGTAATAAGTAGACTTGAGTTAATAGAAAGATGGTGTGCGTCTTTTGTAGAAAGATATTGCCAGCCTACTTCTCCACTTCCCCCTGGCTTATTAACTACATTAATGTTTTGGTCTACAATGCTTTCATCCTTAAGAATCTTTTGGATTGCTCTAGCAGTTGCATCCCAACCACCCCCTGGAGTTGCTGGTGCTACAAGTTCAATATTCCCAGTTGGAAATGATTTTTTATCACCTGATGCACCAGAAGAACATGCTGCAACAAATAGTAATGATAAAATTGCAATAAACGAAAAAAGCTTTTTCATTTTCCCACCCCTTTTTTAAATTTTCACAACCTTATAATACTTTTAATATACAAAAATGTAATCGTTTTCAATTTAAAAGAAATTAACAACAATAACCCTATTTTGTTCATAAAGTTCACAGAATTTACAAATCTCGCAAATCTAAGGATGATATAAATGAAACGAATGCGTTAATTACATTTACTTCTAGTGATTCATTATGATAAAGCATCCATGTATTACGAATTAATGGATTATTTTCTTTATCCGTAATAAACACTTTATGAATATCTTCATTTCCTTTTAAAATCATGCCCGGCATTATTGCATACCCAAGTCCATTTACAACCATTTCTTTACAAGTATCCACTTGATCCACCTCCATCGTAACCATAGGAGGTCTTGTAAAGTTTTCAATCCACCAATGATCAATTATAGATTTTAGTAGATTATCCGTTTTATAATCAATGCGAGGTAGATTTGGCAAATTGCTGATATCAATTTCCTCCTTTGAAGCAATACATAATTGATCTTCAAATAATAAGTGTTTTTGCTCAATCCATGTATATTCCCCGCGAACAAAGGCGATATGGATATCCTTTTTATATAGTGAATGGAAAAGATCTCGGCTCCATCCTGTCGTTACTTTGAACTCAACATTTTGATAGTTGTCTTTAAATGCCCTTAATAATTGTGGCAGTTTATATTTGGTGAAAAAACTGGATACACCCAAATTTATTGTTCCAACAACCTTACTCTCCATATTAGTCAAATGATCCTTTATTTGTTTTAATTTTAAGATCATTTCCTCTGCACTTTTCGCCAAGTACTCGCCCTGTGGAGTAAACTGGACACCTCGTCTGTCCCTATTAATTATTTTGATCCCAAATTCTTTTTCAATTTGTTTGATACGATTTGTTAGGGCCGGTTGTGAGATAAATAATTGTTTACCTGTTCTTGTAATATTCTTATTTTCATAGAGGACCTTAAGAATTTCCCAATCCTGACTTCGCATTTCATTCCCTCCTTTTATACATTAGATATTCATAAATCTTATGGCTATTAATTCAAATACAATATTTTACTTATATCTATCAATATACTATATTTATCATTACAAAATAAGAAATTTTTTGGTGAGGGAGAAACATGATTCTTTGGATAGTCATCATTATCTGCACTGGTTTTCAAACAATCTTAAATACAACAAGACCGATCATCACGTTATATGCCTCTGAAATGGGGGCAAACACATTTGATATTGGAATTCTTACAGCAGCGTATGCTTTTTTTCCACTAATTTTCGCAATCCATGCTGGCAAAATTGCCGATAAAATCGGAGACCGATTACCTGTATTTCTTGGTTTAGCCGGAATATCACTTGGAATGGTCATTCCTTATTATTTTCCTTCAATGGCAAGCTTGTTTGTATCGCAATTAATAGTCGGTACAGCTGCTGTTTTTATCACAGTTTCTTTACAAAACATACTCGGAAATATTGCTTCCGAGGAAAAACGGGATCAATATTACAGTCTATTCGGAATTGCAACCGCGATGGGAGCGATGATTGGTCCGATAATCGGCGGATATTTAGGAGAACACATATCTTATTCTTCTGTATTCCTTGCTTCGATTTTTATTAATATCATTCCTATTTTGATTTCCTTATTTATTCCTGTCCTAAGGAAGCAAAAAACGAAGCAAAAAATGAGCATAGGTGCCTCAGTTGGATTATTAAAAATGCCTTTATTAAGAAAAGCATTAATATCAAGTGCGCTTGTCCTATATTCAAAGGATATCTTCGTTGCTTATTTCCCACTATTCGCAAAGCAGTATGGGATATCTACCTCAACAATTGGCTGGATTATTTCAATACAGGGGTTAGCGATTATTCTCGTTCGGTTCTTATTACCCGCATTAACAGAAAAACATGGAAGAGACAAAGTTTTAATTGCATCCGTTTTTATGGCAGGTATCTCATTTTTATTAGTTCCGTTTACTGGAAGTGTGATTTTATTAAGTGCGCTAAGTGCTCTCATGGGACTTGGACTCGGCTGTGGCCAGCCTCTTTCAATGACCACTACCTATAATGCTTCACCAAAATCAAGAACTGGTGAAGTACTGGGACTGCGACTTGCCTCAAATCGTTTATCACAATTAATAGCCCCTGTCTTCTTTGGCCTAGTTGGTTCCTGGGCTGGTATTTTTTCCGTATTTTTTATTAGTGGGACGTTTTTACTTGGTGGATTATTTGCTATTAAACCCGAAAAGAAAAGAAAACTAGCTTCATAAAAAAGAAAAGCCTACAGCATAAAAAAGTTGCTGTAGGCTTTGTTCGTTTATAAGATGTTCAAAAAGTCGGTCCAAAATGACACATCGAATTTCTGTGTAAATCACTCCAAGAATATAGTGGATTACTAGGTTATGTGCTTGCGGCTACTTGTTTTTTCACGGAGTCAATTCCTCATCGCAAGGCTGCAAGGGGGTTAACTCAAGGAGTTGCCTCACTCCGGTACTCGGGAGCTACACAGCCTTGAACTGCTCGGTCCTTTTCACCTCCTTTTGAACTCGTATTTATAGTTTAAAGGATACAAATTTCAATTCTGTCATTTCTTCTGTCGAATATTTGATACCTTCTTTTCCAACTCCACTGTTTTTAACTCCCCCATATGGCATATTATCAACTCTAAAGGTTGGAATATCATTAATGATGACTCCTCCTACCTCTAATCTGTCAGCTGCCTCAAATGCTCTTTGAATATTTGTGGTATAGACTCCTGCCTGCAGCCCATATTCTGAGTCATTTACGAGACTGATAGCCTCATCCCATGTTTTATACGAATTTACGGACACAACCGGACCAAATGCTTCATTACAAGAAACGGAAAGTTTTTCGTTAGTGTTTACTAAGATTGTAGGTTGGAAGACAGTTCCATCTTGTTTACCACCATAGACGACTTTTGCGCCATCTGCCTTCGCCTCTTGGACCCACTTATCGATTCGATCCGTTTCGTTTGGATTGATGAGAGATGATACATCTGTCGTTTCTGATTTTGGGTCACCAAGAACTAGTTGTCTAGTATAGTACTTCAATTTTCCAACGAACTCTTCAAATACATTTTCATTCACATAGATACGTTGAACCGAAATACATACCTGCCCAGCAAAATTGAATGCTCCCTCTGCACAACGAGCTGCTGCTGTCTCCAAATCATCAGTACTATCAATGATGACAGCAGCATTCGAGCCCAATTCGAGAGTAACGCGCTTAAGTCCTGCTTTCTCTTTAATTCGCATTCCTACTGGTACACTACCTGTAAAAGTAATCATTTTCACACGATCGTCCTGAACAAGTAAATCTCCTACCACACTGCCTTTTCCTGTCACGACATTCAGAGCACCTTTTGGCAGTCCAGCTTCTTCAAATAGCTTCGCTGTCATAATTGCACTTAAAGGTGTTTGTGATGCAGGCTTTAATACGACCGTATTTCCCGCCGCAAAGGCTGGGCCAAGCTTGTGTGCAACTAGGTTAAAAGGAAAGTTAAACGGCGTGATTGCTGCGATGACACCCAGCGGTTCTCTTTTTGTGTATCCAAATCTTCCTTTCCCGCTTTTTGCAGCATCAAGTGGTACAGTCTCCCCGTGAAGGCGCTTGGCCTCTTCTGCAGCAAATTTGTAAGTTTCAGCAGTTCTAACAATTTCTCCCCTCGCAGCTTTTAGTGGTTTGGCATTTTCAGAAGCTAGGATAAGAGCACATTCCTCGAGCCTTTCAGTAAACAGATCAGATACCTTTTCTAAGATTTCTGCCCGCTCAAAAGCTGTTAAATTTCGCATTGTTTTTGTCGTTTGTTGGGCACTTGCAATTGCGTTTTCTACCTGTTCTTTTGTAGCTAAAGGGATCATTGAAATGACCTCTTGATTATAGGGTGAGCGTAATTCTTCGTACTGGACGCCTTCTTCCCATTTTCCATTGATGAATAATTGTTGTTTTTCCATTTTTTACCCTCCCATAAAACACTTCATCTATTCGTACAACTTATAAATATAATCTATAAATTGATTATATTATATTTTTCTTATTCGAATAACTGTTATAAAATATAAGTTCAGTATCCTAATGAATGGAGAAACAAATATGAGAGGTATTTTTGAAAAGATAATGCCGTATATAAAACGACTTTGGGAATCTATTAAACGTTTTTGGCGAGATAAGCATATTACTAAAATTTTATTACTTATTGTATTGGTGTTTATCTTATTGTCTATGCTCTTCTTTGCCTTTATGGCTACTCAGGCAAACGTTCAATCATTGAAAGACGGTTTGCGTCAAGCAACTGTTATTTATGATAAAGATGGTGAAGTCGCAACCAATATTTCAACAAATCGAACTGAGGGTGTCTTGGTAGAAGAACTTCCTGAGCATGTAAAAAATGCGGTTATTGCAATAGAGGATGAGCGCTTCTATTCCCATAATGGTTTTGATATTAAAGGAATCACACGCGCCTTTTTTAATAATTTATTTGCCGGAAGAATTACAGGTGGAGGCAGTACGATTACTCAGCAACTTACAAAAAATGCGCTTCTCTCTCCTGAACAAACCTATAAACGTAAAATCGAAGAACTCTTTTTAGCATTGGAAATTGAAAAGCATTATACCAAGGATGAGATTTTACAAATGTATTTAAATCAAGTCTTCTTCGGAAATGGATCATGGGGCATTAGCCAAGCTTCGAAAAAGTACTTTAATAAGGAAATTGACAATGTATCAATCAGTGAGGCTGCAATGCTTGCTGGAATTCTCCAAGCACCATCAGCTTTAAATCCTTATAAAAACTATGATGGTGTGATTAAGCGAAGAAATACAGTTCTGTTAAAAATGCATGAGTTACAGATGATTTCCGATGATGAATATGCACAAGCGAAACAAGAAGAAATCAAGCTTGAAGATGGTGGTGGAAGCTATATAGAAAGAAACTATCCTTATTATGTTGACGCAGTGCTAGATGAGGCCATTAAGAAATATGGGTTGACGCAAGAGGAGATTCTGACTCGTGGCTATCGCTTCTATACTGAGATGGATCAAGACATTCAATCTGCCCTTGAAGATGTTTATAAAAAGGACTATCTTTTCCCTAAGGGGAGGGACGTTCTTGTACAAAGTGGTGCTGTAATGTTACATCCAAAGACTGGAGGTGTGCTCGGTTTAGTCGGCGGCCGTGGTGAACATGTATTCCGTGGTTTTAATCGAGCAACTCATTTGCAGGCTCAACCAGGGTCAACACTAAAGCCATTAGCAGTATATACTCCTGCACTTGAAGAAGGGTATGAAGTCACTTCCGTATTAGTTGATGAGTTAAAAACATATGGAGATTACACACCTGAAAACTTCTCAAAATCGTACCAAGGTGAAGTAAAAATGTATGAAGCCCTTGAGCACTCTTTAAATGCACCGACCGTTTGGCTGTTAGACCAAATTGGACTTAATAAAGGACTTGATTCTTTACGAAGATTTGGTATTCCATATTCAGAAGAAGATAAATATCTAGGTATCGGACTGGGTGGAATGCATAAAGGGACTTCACCTTTACAACTAGCGGAGGCTTATTCAGTCTTTGCAAATGAAGGAAAACGACCGGAAGGACATCTAATCTCAAAAATAGTAGGACCAACAGGAAATGTCATTGCTGAACATAAGCATAAAACAACTAAGGTTACATCAAAAAAAGTGGCAAACGATATGACTTCTATGCTACTAAACGTTGTTGAAACAGGTTCAGGTAGAGGCACAAAAATCCCTGGAGTTGAGCTAGCTGGGAAAACAGGTTCTACCCAGCTCCCTTATAAAGAGATTAATGGAACTAAGGACCAATGGTTTGTTGGATATACACCTAATTTCGTCGGTGCCGTTTGGATGGGCTATGACAAAACAGACAAAACACATTATATCCAAGGTAGTAGCTCTGACTATATTGTTCCTTTATTTAAAGGAATAATGGACGAAGTACTTCCTACAATGGAAGTAGACTCCTTTGATGTTGTTTCTGTTAATGCGAAGCTTTCGGGACAAGAGGACCGAAAAACGATTACCAAGGAAGAAATTAAAGAGCAAGCTGAAAAAATCGAAGAAACATTAAAAGAAGAAAGTGCCAAATGGAAGATCGTATTGGAAGAGGCAAAAAAAGACATTAAGAATGTCAGTGAAAAGGTTGAAAACAAACTTAGAGATCTACTAGGAAACTGACATATAAACTTGAAAGAGTATTGGGAAACCGATACTCTTTTTTTGTGCTATTAAGATGATTGGAGTGCTATCAACTTCCTAATTTCTGGAATATGGTGTATCTCCACGACGGGTGGAGTACTATCAACCTCCTATTTTCTGGAATTCAGTGTATCTCCACGACTGTTGGTGTGCTATCAACTTCCTAATAACTGGTAGGAGGCATATTTATACGATAGTTGAAGCCCATCTACTTCCTAATTAATGCAATCCGATGTATTCCAAGGAAAGTCTGACTGCTTTCATCCAAATCATGAATGCCAAATTTTCTAAAAAGTGTGATTAAAACCACTACATTCCGAAATTCACGTTGGTACACTAATACTATCAAATAATTGGGGGTATGATTGTTGGGCATTCGGGGTCTTTCTATCTTATCTATTCTTGTAGCTTATTTTTTAATTGTGTTTGGTGGTTATGTCGCTTCATCTCAATCAGGTATGGGCTGTGGGCCAGATTGGCCATTATGTAACGGTGTATTAATACCTGTATTAGAAGGTGAAACACTCATTGAATATGCACATCGTGTAATTGGTGCTCTGCTTTTTGTTCTTTCTGCCATATTATTTTTAAAAGTTAAGCGAACTGAAACTGAAAATCATGTAAAAACAACAGCAAATTGGATGATGCTTCTCCTTATCCTTCAGGTTATTCTTGGTGCGATTGTTGTTTTACTTGATTTGCCAGCAATTGTTGTTACCATTCATCTACTTATTGCAATGGCCTATTTTGCATGCTTGCTTTTTATATGGAAATGCCAAACAAGTTCAACAGTCAGCGTAAGTAATGCGTCACCCTTAAAGAAGCACTATTTCATCCTTATATTACTGCTAACTTTCACCTTAGGTTTTGGCGCTTATATAAAGCATCAGTCGTATGGTTTAGCATGCGAATGGTTATCTTGTTCAAACTCTTTCCTTCCATTAAATAAAGCTCAGATTTTACAATCCTTACATCGGTTCTTTGCGTATGCTTCAGCTATTTACATACTTATTCTGACGTTTTTTGCATTCACTAAGAACTGGAGTACAAGCATTCGATTAAGACTTGTGCTAACTTCACTAACCGTTTTATCACAAATTATAGCAGGCATTTTCACAATCAAGACGGCATTATCTATTCCTTGGGCAGTTATTCATCTAGCGATTGGTACCGCACTTTTTGGCATCATTGTAGAATCCTGCGTTACCTTACACTTTTCGCATACATCAATAAAGGTAACGAATTGGAGAAGCACTAAATTTACAAAGTAAAACACAAAAGCCCTTTATATAGGGCTTTTTTCAATTACTTCTAAAAAGTGTTTTAGGATTCCGGCTGTTAAACCCCAGATGACACGGTCTTCATAATAATAGAAGCATTCGTCCATACCTCTTACCTGCCATTTATAATTTTCCCCTCCAATGATATCGTTAAAAGGAAAGTTTTCTTCGGGCTCTACATGAAAATTCACTTTAAAAATCTGTGGAGGATTTGATTGTAAGAATGACAGTGGAACCGTAAATATTTCTCCAACTTCTGCTGGATTCGGTTGAATCTCATCAGGATTATTGATTACACCTACGTATGGATAAATAATTGTACCAAAAGGGGAAACAAAATAATCTAGTGGACTTACATTTGTAATATCACTTTCATTTAGCCCTAGTTCCTCCATCGTTTCTCTAATGGCTGTATGCCGCTCATCTCTATCCGTTGGGTCCATTTTTCCACCTGGAAAGCATATCTCACCTGGCTGTCGTCTTAATTGACTTGAACGAACCTCAAAAAGGATATGAACTTCATTATCTTTTTTTATTAAAGGAAGAAGAATGGAAAAGCGCTTAAAATCTCCACGGCCTAATAGAGAGGGAGTGCGTTCCTTAACTATATTGACAATTTTATCGATTTCCATAGTTCACCTCGAAACGTTATTTACTGTTTCAAACCTTTAAAAGCTTTAATAAAATCAATTGGGTCTTCTTTAATATTATAGGAGAATACTCCTTGGTTTGTGTGGAGATATAAAAAGCTCGCTCTGTAGGAAACATCATACACATGATCTAGATGAAATTCATTAGCAGAAGAAAGGATTCGGTCTTCAAACAATCGCAACTGATGATGGTTTTCAATATACTTTTGCACATTCCACTCTATTTTTCTTTGTATAGTGATATACGGTTGAGATGCAATAATTTTCACAATTCTCCCCTTTCTTTTCCTATATTGTACCAGAATTATGTATTTGAAAAAACCACAGTGGTTTTTCACACTGTGGTTTTCATAATTATTGTTGCACTAATTCTTTTTCAAGGTTTTGTAAACGTTCTGCTACTTCTTCCTCAGTTAACCCGTTCTCTTCTACATAACGGTTACGTGGGTGTACGCGACATTCATGTGTACAGCCTCTTAGATATTTATGCTCATTTTCTTCAGAACAAAGTATTTGTTCATTACATTCAGGGTTTGCACAGTTTACATAGCGTTCACATGGTTCTCCAGTAAAATGGTCTTTCCCTACAATCACATGCTCTTTTTGGTTTACTGGAACAGCAATTCTTTCATCGAATACGTAAAGCTGGCCGTCCCAAAGTTCACCTTGTACCTCAGGGTCTTTACCGTATGTTGCAATTCCTCCGTGAAGCTGGCCAACATCCTCGAAGCCTTCTCTTACTAACCAACCAGAGAATTTTTCACAACGAATACCGCCAGTACAGTACGTTAGTATCTTTTTTCCATCAAGCATTTCTTTGTTTTCTCTTACCCATTGTGGTAAATCACGAAAAGTTTCTACGTCTGGTCTAATCGCGCCTCTGAAATGTCCTAAATCATATTCATACGTATTTCTTGCATCTAAAATAATTGTATTCTGATCTTGCATTTTTTCATAAAATTCTTTTGGACTTAAATATTTACCTGTTAATTCATGTGGGTTAATATCATCCTCAAGGCTTAAGTTGACAAGCTCAGGACGAGGTCTAACATGCATTTTCTTAAAAGCATGTCCATCTGCTTCATCAATTTTAAAAACCATTGTTGCAAAACGAGAATCTTTTCTCATTTCTTCCATATACTTGTCGGTTTGTTCAATAGTTCCAGAGACCGTTCCATTAATACCTTCTGTCGCTACTAAAATACGACCTTTTAGACCGATTTCTTTACAGAAAGCAAGATGCTCTGCTGCAAATTCTGCTGGATTTTCAATTGTTACATATTGATAGTAAAGTAATACTCGATAAGGTTTTGTTTCTGTCATTATTTTCGACCGCCTATCATTAATATTTGCAAGATATGAATGTGTTTAGGATCGAATTACACTTTTCTCTTACATCAGTGTATTGTATCAAATTCTTTATTATTAAATCAACGTTTTATACCTTCCTTATATTGTAAAGTCGTTTTTTTATTGCATAAATATATCTATTTTTATCAATTGATATATAATAAGTCTGTCAAACTTTTTAGATGGGGGTTTCAAATATGAGTTTACCAAAAGCATTAACGATTGCAGGTTCTGATAGTAGTGGTGGAGCTGGTCTCCAAGCTGACATAAAAACCTTCCAAGAACATGGAGTTTACGGCATGTCTGCCTTAACTGTAATTGTTGCGATGGACCCGCATAATCGTTGGAATCACCAAGTTTTTCCGGTTGACCTCGATATCATCAAGGCACAATTAGCAACAATCCTTGATGGAATAGGTGTCGATGCGGCAAAGACTGGTATGCTTCCTACTGTCGATATTATTGAAATTACTGCAGATGCGGCTAAAAAACATAATCTTCAAAAATTTGTAGTGGATCCTGTAATGGTTTGTAAGGGAGAAGATGAAGTTCTATTCCCGGATCATGCTGTTGCCCTTAGAGAAATACTAACTCCACTTGCAACAGTGATTACTCCAAATTTATTTGAAGCAGGTCAACTAAGTGGAATCGGTTCAATCACAACTATTGATCAAATGAAAGAAGCTGCTGTGAAGATACACGATCTTGGTGCGAAATATGTACTCGTAAAAGGTGGCGGAAAGCTAAAACATGATAAAGCAGTAGATGTTTTATATGATGGAAAAGAAATAGAGATCCTTGAAAGCGACCGATTTGAAACAACATTTACTCACGGTGCCGGTTGCACCTCTTCAGCTGCAATCGCAGCAGGACTTGCAAAAGGATTAGAAGTGAAGGAAGCCATATATGAAGCGAAGAAATTCATTACAGCTGCCATTCGTCACTCCTTCCAACTAAATGAATATGTTGGTCCAACAAATCATGCTGCACGCCGACTTTATGGAGATAAGTAATTCTCTATTACAGCTGTAGACAGGTTCTACAGCTGTTTAAATTCTTAGGCAATGTGAAAACGCAAGGCGCCCTTCTATTGGTGAATAGCGTAAGATGAACGCTGACTTAAAGTGTTTTTTTCCCTTCTGAAGCGATTCGCTTATTGTCTCGAACAGATGGCGCTTGAAGCTGGACATCCTGAAAACCTGCCTAGACGAATTTTATATATGATGGTAATATTGTGAATATCATAGAATAATAGATACGCAATCATATATATATTCCCACATGTAAAAAGCCATAGGTAAGGAGTGTGTAAAATGCCTAGGATAAACAAAGATATTGTAAAATTTTTACGCAAAAAGAACAACATGACTCAACGTGATTTTGCTAAAGCAGTAAATTGTAGTTTTGCACTTATTGCCCTTGTTGAAGTTGGTAAACGTAGAATTACGAATAATCTTGAAACAAAAATCAAAGATTCTTTCAACTTAGACGATCAACAAATCTCATCCCTTGCAACCATCGTACAGGAGATTGCGAAGGGTGTACATCCGTATATGTAAAAGCAAATGCACAGGGGGCTAGGTGCTTGAGCTAGACCTAGAACAAAAAAGCAATTGGACATCATGCTCCAATTGCTTTTTACTTTATGTTTGAGAACCCATATTCCTCTAAAAGAGCAATAGCTTCATCGCTCAATAAGTATTCATAAAATAATTTTGCTTCATTTAAATGTTCTGATGATTTTAAGACTCCGATCGGATAAATAATCTCTGAATGATACTTAGTATCCACACTCATCACAATCCGAATTTGATCTGATAATTGTGCATCTGTTTTGTAGACAAACCCTGCATCAACATTTCCAGTCTCAACATATGTAAGGACTTGCCTAACATCTTTTGAAAGCACTAACTTATTTTCAATTTCATTCCACATATCCATGCTTTCGATTGCTTCCTTCGCATACTTCCCTGCAGGAACAGATTCTGGTATACCTATTGATATCCGTTCAGCCTTTGTTTTCAAATCTTCTATTCCCGTAATCTGCTTTTCGTTTTGTTTTGGAGCAATTAACACAATCTCATTGCCAGTTAGATTTTGCTGGAGATCTTCGTCAATAAGTTCCTTATCAATAAGTATATCGAACTTTTCTTTAGAAGCCGATAAAAAGATATCAACTGGAGCTCCTTGAGAGATTTGTTGTGCAAGTGCACCTGATGCGCCAAAATTAAAGGCGATATCAATTGTAGAATGTTCCTTTTCAAAATTGTTCTTTAATTCTTGTAAAACATTCTGCATACTTGTAGCAGCAGAAACCGTTAATTCTACCTCTTTAGTAGACTCCTGATCGGTACCTTGAGGCCCACAGCCAGATAAAAAAAGAGCAAAAAAGAGTATAAGGATAAATTTATGCATAAAAAACACCTTCCCTTAGCCAGTATAGCTAAAAGAAAGGTGTTTTGAAAATAGTCATTTTTTATAGGTTTAATAATTCAACGTGCTTGCCAATGTGTTTAACAAGGGCTTGACGATATTCATCTTCATTATCATTCAAAGTACCGAAAAATTCATCTTTGAAAATGAAGTTTCCGTTTTCATCTTTTACAGTTAACAATAATCCGTATGTTACATGGATTACTTGTCTTGCTGCATCATTATTCATATATTCTGGAAGGTTTTCATCAGAAACTGTATCAAGTGGTACGATTGTATTCATATCTGGTGTAATATGGTAATACTTAAGTGCCTCATTTAAATGTTCTAAAGCATATGCATGCATTCTTCTATATAATCCAGGATTTACCTTTGCAATTACACGTACAGCTTCAAGCCAGTTTGTGCCAGCTGTTTTAACATGAAGAACTCCATTCGTATACTTCGCGATAATTGGGAAAGCTGTAAATTTATCACTTCCAGAGTGGATACTTAATTTGTATTCAAAGTATTCAGCGATTAGCGCGTGTTCACGTAATTCTTTTTCGAATTGTTCTATATCACCGATATAATCAATTCCTTTTTGGAATTCACCACAGAATCTTGGAGCAAGGCTTGTTACTGTTACGCCACGTTTTTGTAATTCATTTGCTACAAAGAAATGTGCTGCTGGAGATGTAACTGTTTCAGTTTCATCAATCGAAATTTCAAAATCAATATCACGATCTGCTTTTTCGATATATGTTTCATGTACATGGACCATATACTCTAAAGCCTTTCCGTATAACAATACAAATTTCTTTAATGTATTTTCATCAAATCCGATTTCAAGACCTTTTACATCGAATTCTTTGTTTAAATATAGCTGATTATAGTGATTCTTCGTTTCTTCAGGGAGGCTATCAAATTCTGCACTGATTTCCTCTACTGTTAAGCCCTCAACTCGGTTTTGAATATGGTCTGAACAATCTAATGTTAGCATTGACATACCAAGTGATAATGCCATTTTAATATCTTCTTCTTCTTTTAAGTGGTCACCGTCTGCACCAAATCCACCTGTATATCCTTCTTGGAATACTGCAAAGCTTGCTGCGTCAATTACATCATTCATTGTACGATTCGTTAATGTTAATTCACGAATACTTTGTTGAGCAAGAATTGGCTTTACATTATGGTCGCGAACAGTTTCAATATGTCCTGGTGAAGCTAGACCTAAGCGGTCACCTAGACCCATTGTTGCAATTTTTGTACCAAATGCTCTTGGAACAGTATATTCAAAGTATCGATTTAATACTAAACGATTTTCGTGTGTTAATGGACAAGCCTTTCCATTTTCGGAAATCACTGTACCCTCTAATTCTTCAAATAAAGCTCCTTCGCCTGATGCAAGGATCCATTTTTGCTGTTGGTCCCTTACCATGACAAGGCTTACATTATCATGATGAGTTAAGGATTTCTCGTAAACTTTTACTTCACTAGAATTTTCGAAAACGTTTCCGTTTTTTAATGCTTCAACTAGTTGCTTCATATGTTCCATGGATATAGCCTCCTAATTAAATTGCCTTCAAATTAAATAATATCGTAATATACTAATATTGCAATGAAAAAATAACTATTCTTCGAATAAAATCTTGAAAACTTTTTCTATATTTTCTGTTCTTTGGGTATTTACAATGACACCCATTACCACATTTGGATCATCTATTGCTTCGTTAAATAGTGGCAATGCTTGCGCATCGATTCCAGTAGCCTGATTTTCAGAATCATAATACATAAATTCCTTATCAACTGGTAGTTTTTTATCTATTAATTTATCTAAGCTATAAAAATATTGTTCCCCATTCATAATCTCGAACTGTTCTTTATCAATGAACAAAACATCGAGTTCTCCAGTAGATATTTCTCCAGTTACTCGTTGTAGAGCTGCCATAACAACATTTAAATCTGCAGCATCCGGTGCATATGGGATTACCTGAATCGATACCTCATGTGTTTTTCTTTCTTCTTCAGATAGAATTCCTTCATTTAGCCTTTGTTGAATATTTTTAATTTCATTTGAATCTACCAAATCTCCTAAAACAAGAACTGAAAGTGCAGTATCCTTTTTGGGCGAATAGTCGTTTACTAGAAAGATAGCGGCAATTAATACAATAACAAAAGCAACTAGATAATATCTATAGTACTCCCAAATATACTTGGCTTTTTCAGCTGTACTCATGGCTGCAAATAATTCTTTGACCTTTCCTTTATCTCTCAAAGCCCTTTCATCCTTTCTGATGTGTATAAGAGGAATATACTACGTATTATCCCATACTAAGCATTTTCGTATTTTTCTTGTAAAAATGCAATACTATCATCTATAAAAGGTTCGGTTGTACTTTCTAGTAGAAATTGGATATAAGGTTTTCTATGCTTAATCAGTTCCATGACTAAATCGTAGTTTAATAGCCCTTTACCAGGAGGAGCAAACTTTAACTTGCCATTCTCAATAACAAAGTCTTTACAATGAACAATGATTATACGATCTCCAAATAGTTCGATTGCCTCTTTGAAAATTTCATCTTGATAAATGTAATTTTCAACAGTTAACAAATTTACCGGGTCAAAGATAATTTGTAAATTATTTGAATTTACTTCATCCAATAACCTTTTTAAAAGCATTGGATTGTAAACAGGATGGTTAACTCCCGCTTCTATTCCCACAATAACTCCAAATTTTTCTGCTTCATTTACAAGTTCTTTCACACTATCTACAACATCTAAAAAAGGTTTCTCTCGAAAATTATCTACAGTAAATCCCATTTTAGCATGGACATTTCCTGTTTCCGTTCCAACAACACTACAGCCAAAATCTCTTGCATAACGGATATGCTCCTTGAAACGGTCTAATGCTTTTTGACGTTCTTGTTGATCTGGGTGAATCATATTAATATAGCAGCCTAATACTCCGATTTGGATGTTCATTTGTTGAAAAGCATTACCTATATACTTTGCAAAACCCGGTGAAAGACTTCCTAAACTCGTATTTAGTTGTGGAAATGATTTTGCTAAGGCCAATTGTACAGAAGATAACCCTTTATCTTTTACTGTTTGCACAAGTTCATCTAAAGAGCTAGCCTTCACATCATGGGCGCGAATACCTAGATTAATCACATGTACACCTCACTTTAATCCTTAAGATATAACGCTAAATCTGGGATTGTTTTTTTAATTTCTTTGGCAATAATTTCGGCAATTTTATTTGCCCCATCCTCTCGAAAATGCGTATCATCACTAATTCCATCAGGGTAGTTTCGATGTTCACCCGGCTCAAACCAAATAAAAAGATTTTTACATTCTTCAGGACCTAAAGATTCATATAAATTCTTCGAATCACTCCATAAATCGATGATACTCACTTGTTTTTCTTTTGCTAGGGCGACCATCGCTTCCGGATACTCTCCTAAACTATTCATTATTTTTCCGTTTTCATCGAAGGTTCTTCGATGCATCGAAGTTACTAAAATCGGGATTGCCTCTTTTGCTCTAGCGCCTTCGATATATTTGCTCAAATATTCTTGATAGGTTGAATATGGTTCTGTTCTACGATGGTCCTGTTTTTGATCGTTATGACCAAATTGAATAAAGAGGTAATCATTCGGTTGAATTTCATTTAGTATTGATTCTAACCTCTTTTCATCTATAAAACTTTTTGAACTTCGACCGCCAATTGCGAAATTGTGAATGATAACATTTTCTTTAAAATATTGGTTGATTACCTGTCCCCATCCTGCACGCGGTTCTTCGTTCGGTGGGCAATCAGATACTGTCGAATCTCCGGCAATATATATATGAATGTTTTTCATTGAAACACCTTCAATTTGTCTATTTACTAAAACTTGGTTCTCTCTCATTTGATTTTACTTCGTCTTTCCCATTTACTTTTTCTTCAATTCTTGCAAATACTTTCAGCGCTAGCCACATAATAAAATAGGCTAGTATACTTACACTTAGAAAAGGTATAAGAGATGGGACATAAGTAAATCCCATATAAAGTATGAAAATCCCTAATACCATCGCAAAAGTAACGAGTGGGTAGGATAGACCGTACATGACGGCATTTTTTATATACGATTTTATATTCCCATTAAAATGTACGTAGATTGGGAAAATATATAGTAGAATTACGATGTAAACTGAACAAATTGCAATTAGTGCGTACCTTACCACAATAAAAAACATGCTTGTGGTTGGAAGAAATACAAGATCAACATATAAGATATATCCAGCTATGAACAGGGTAAGCCCTAGGAGGTTGGATTTTAAGAATTCTTTCTTATATACACTCCAAAATGTTGAAAAGACAGGGATATCTTCATCTCCCATGATCCACTTTCGAGTTACTGCAAAAAGCGCTACAGTTGCGGGTACAAATCCTGCAACAACTAGTCCCATTATTGTAAATAGAAGCCATAGCATATTTAAATAAATCAAACGTGATATAGCCCCACACCAACGGTAAAATGGACTGTCCAATCCTCCTAGCATATGTCTTTCCCCTTTCTATTTTTGTTTATTAAGGAAGTTCAAAAAGTCATCAAATGATAAACTGCGAATCTCGGCAGTTTATTACAAAGATAGAACAAGGTCCTTGTATGTGTGCTTCGTATACAAGTTAATTCAAGGATGTATATTCCTCAGTACAAGGCAACAAGAAAGAATAATGTTGTTGCCTCGTACCGTTCCTCAAGCGACGAGTTCCTTGACCTTCTATGCTTCTGACTTGTCGACTTATTGTTACACTTATTCCGATAGTTGTCCTTGATAACTTTTAAGTAATTCTTTAATCGAAATTGGTTTCTTCTCTTCGACTGATTTCCAAACCGCTTCTCCAAGTGCGATTGAGTAAGCTCCAGCTTCCGCACCTGCAAGTATTTCATATTGGCGTCTTGGATCAATGCCTTGATAAAGATCATGAATTAACACAGGATCTCCACCGCCATGACCCCCAGCTGTTTGGACAACATGAATAATTTCTTTTGAACCAAATAAAGGATAGTAATCAATTGTTTGCTCAGGCACTTCGAAAGGTACCCGACTTGGTGCATGAAATTCTTGAGTTTCAATTCTTCCCTTAGTACCATTGATAGCTAAGCGATAGCCCTCAAATGGTGTAGAGAAATTAATAGAATAGCTTAATAGAGCACCTTTGTTGTATTTTACACTAGCTGTATACGTATCTTCTATGTTTATCTCGGAGTCAAAGATACATGCATCCGGTCGATAATCCGTATATTTGTTTTCTTTTTTATCGCCCATGTTTAAGTGATCATCTTCAATTACTTCAGAAAATTCACGAGGATTCCATCTTAAGTAATAATCACAATTATCTTTTACATCGCATGTACCACAATATCTGTTATCAGTACTTGGGTCTGGGTTGAGCTCTCCATTTGGCCCATAATAATGTAAGGCTCCATGTGCAAAAACCTCTTCTGGATATTGATCAATCCACCAATTTACAAGATCAAAATGATGTGTTGATTTATGGATTGAAAGTCCACCAGAAAGTTCCCTTTTCCGATTCCAGCGTTTGAAATAGCTCGCCCCGTGGTATGTGTCGATATACCAATTCAAGTCAACCGAAGTCACTCTCCCTATTTTACCTTCTAAAACGAGTTCCTTGATTTTTCGATGGTACGGACTATAGCGATAATTAAATGCCACAGTCACTTTACCTTTACTATGTTGTTCTGCTTCAATGACCCTGTTAGCATCTTTAGCGGTTGTAACCATTGGTTTTTCTGTGATGACATCAACATCATGTTCAAGTGCTTTTAAAATGTAATCGATATGTGTGTTATCACGGCTTACAACAATGATACAATCCGGTTTAGTTTCCTCGATCATTTGATCAATCTGATTTGGAAGATATGTCGGTGTTTGAGCTAATACAGAAAATTTCTCCTTGCATATTTCAAGACGGTATTCATCGCTGTCTAGCAAACCAACAATCTCGCTTTGTTTTGCAAACTTTTCAACTAATGGTGGAATAAACATTTTTAGTGCTCTGTTACTTAATCCACATACTGCATATTTTTTCATTGATTATTTTACCCCCGGATGTTCAGCAAGCAATTTCTCCATCTCCATACTTGCCATAATAAAAGCACCTGCACCATGTAAGTCGTTATGGCTGCGCTCACGATTAATATAATAGTCATATACTCCAATTGAAGTACCGATTACAATATCATCTATAATAAGAGTGCCTTCTTCAGTTTCTTGAACTTTATACTTGAGCAGTCCCTCATATGCCTTTGTTGCATATTTTTCAAATTCCTCGCCTACATATTTCTTAGAAACAGCTTTGGCAATGACATAAACGAATAGACTGGAAGCAGATGTCTCAAGCCAGTTATCTTCAATGTCTCCCTTGTCCACAACTTGGTACCATAGGCCAGTCTTTTCATCCTGATATTTGACGACATCACGAACATAATCTCGAATGAATGCAATCCACTCTTTCTTATGTGGATGGCCCTCTGGTAAAATATCAATCATGTCTATGACTGCTAATCCATACCAACCAAGAGCGCGCCCCCAAATCTCTGGAGCTTTACCATCAGGACGAGCCCATGGCTGTACCGCCTTTTCGTCCCAACCGTGATGATATAAACCGGTCGCTTCACTCTTTGTATGCTTTCGCATTAAGTTTTCCTGATGAATGACCATCTCGATTAAATTTGGCTCATTGAAATCATTGGCATAATGTAACGCAAATGGTCCACCCATGTATAAGCCATCTAGCCACATTTGGTACGGGTATTTATCCTTATGCCAGAATCCGCCTTCGCTTGTAAGATTTAAAGTTGTAAAAATATTGCGTAAGCGTCGTGCTGCTATTTCATATTTTTTTAATCCAGTAGCTTTATATAATGGGAATAATAACAGTCCTGCTTGAATTGAATCTAACTCATCTCTAGCAAATAATAAGTTTCCATTTTCATCGATATTGTGATCAACATATGCCTTTAAGTAATTAAAATATTTGTCTACACCTGTTTTGTTGTAAACTAGATCCATTCCACATAAAAATACGCCTTGGTGATAGTGCCAACGTCCTCCAGGTGGAAGCTCCTCTGGAGTAAACTTTGTCATCAAAGTGTCACACATTTTTTGTGCAAAATATAAAGGTGATTTTTCAACTATCGTCTTATTCAAGAATATTCATCCTTTCTCACATTGAAATAGGTAAAATTTGAAAACGATAACAACTCTCCTGCCTTTATGATAGGATACTATTATAATAATAACTATAATCATTTAATTTACTTTTAAATAGGCCAGTATACCCTTGAATTCATTAGGAATGTTCTAATAATATGAACACAATGTAACAAAATGATTATTCAAATTATGCACGCTTACATTTATAATTAATAGACATTCGAATATTACAGGGATGTTACAAACTTAATAATCATCCCCTCACATTTGAATAGATTTGGAGTGATTACATGAAACTTAAGCTACCCGGAAGCTTCTTCCATAGGATGATTTTATTTGTAAGTATTTTGGCCATTATTCCCGTCATTATTGTCGGAATATTTTCATTCCTTCGCTCAACCTCTGTTGTGGAGAATTATGTTGCAAAAGAAAAAGAACATAGTGTGGACCAAATCCAAACAAATGTCGAGCAGGTTATTAAGTCAGTGGACCAATCCCTGACACAGTTAGCATCTTCATCAAAAATTATAGAATCATTAAGAGAACCACTTACTACAAGACAATTCCAGTTGTATAACCAGTTAAGAGACGATCTTAGTCATCAGCAAACATTCGATACACGTCTCACTGATGTTGCTCTGATTAGTCTTCAAAATAATTGGCTCGTTAATAATTATGGACTACAACGATTATCTGAGGGACAGCTGAACGAAATCTCCGATCGTTATCTTTCACTAAAGACAAGCTCTGTCTGGCTTTTAGAAAAAAAATCGAAGGAACCTTTGTACAAACAAGCTGCTTCCCGTGCTTGCGGCTATAATTTGAACCTAATTAAGAAAATACCTGCAATTTCTTCAAACAAAACAGGGATGATTATTGCGAATATACCGACATGCAGTTTTCGCGATATTTTAAAGAAGGACAACTCTTTAGAAACTTTTTATATTCTAGACAAAAATGGAACCGTTGTCTTACAAAGCGATACAAATAATGTAGGACAAGCTTTTGAATATAGTGATGTATTGTCTGAAAATACATCACTTGAAGAAGACACTGGGCAATTTACGATTGCATCCGATAGTACAGACTATCTTTTTACCTATCGAAAATCGTTCTATAATGGTTGGACTTATGTTTCTGTCGTTGAACTTGGTGAACTAACAGCTCAATCAAGATCCATCGGATGGCTAACACTTGCCATCACCTTATTAATTGCTGGCGTTTCATTATTACTAGCTTTATTTGGTAGTAGAATAATCTATCAACCTATTAAACAATTACAGAATGTAATTTTACACTCATTAACCAATAAAGAAGAACGAAAAGATATGAATGAATTTGTCTTTATAGAAAACCATGTAAAAGACATGATGAAACAAAATGATATCCTAGAAAAATCATTATCAAACCAAATTAATCAACTCAAACAATTTTTCATGCACCGACTCTTAACTGGAAATGTTACTGATGAAGAGTTAGAAGGTCGAATGAAATATTTTGGCTATAACTTAGATTATAAATGGATCAGTGTCCTAACAGTTCAAATCGACAGTCTTGATGGGACTTCTTATAAGCCAAAAGAAGAAGATGTTCTATTATTTGTTATTAATGGACTGGTTGAAGAAATGATTCCGAGTGATGAGCGAATGCTGCCAATAGTTAATAAACAAACTCAAGTTACCCTCCTATTAAGCAACATAGAATCGAAGGATGAGTTTAATCAATATGTAAATGATCTTGCTGAACAAATTCAGAAAAAAATAAAAGAGGAATACAGTGTCCCTGTAAGTATTGGGATAAGTGAACCATTCATAAATGTTCTTGAGACGAGAAATGGTTATAAGGAGAGCCTAGAAGCTCTCAAATACACTCTAAAATATGGTACTGAATCGATTATTTTCTTTGAAAACCTTGAAATCGGAAAAGGTTTGCATACCTACTTCCCTAAACGACTTGAAACTGAACTATTCGACTCGATCAAAGTGAACGACAAAGAGAAAGTCTATCGTTTACTCAATGAGCTAATTGATGAAATTTTCTCTGAGGATCTGAATCATATTCAATACCAAATTTCATTAGTAAGATTATTAAGTGATTTAATTGAACTTATGCACACATTGGCAATCAATGTATTAGATTTAGAAGACAATCGTTCAATATTTGAAAAAATCTATGAACTGAAGTCTAGAGAAGAAGTAAAGGACTGGTTTATCACAGTCATCATTGATCCCCTTCTTCAAAAAATTGATGACCGTGCTGAATCCCAGTACAAAACTATTTCAGAAAACATTGTTCATATCATTCATGAGGAATTTGAATCCAATATTACACTAGATATGATTGCAAATAGGTTACATTACAATCCGAATTATTTAAGCAGTATTTTTAGGAAAGAAATGAACATTTCATTTAGTGAATATTTATCCATGTATCGAATTAATATGGCAAAAAAATGGCTTGCTGAAACTGATATTTCCGTGAAAGAAATTTCAGATAAACTTAACTTTAATAACTCCCAAAACTTTATTCGCTCCTTTAAGAAAATTGAAGGAACGACACCTGGTAAATATCGTGAGTCAATAAGAGCTACCTAAGAAAGGAATTGTGTTCATGCAAAAACTAGTAGTTTCTCAACAGGGAGATGGTGATTATTCCACGATTCAAGCCGCGATTGATGCGGTTCGGGTCTTTCCTCTGGAACCAGTAACCATTTATGTAAACAAAGGTATATACGAAGAAATCATAACTGTACCTGAAAATAAACCCAATATTACCATCATTGGGGCTGGAGAATACGAAACGATTATTTCAGGTAGTAAATTTGCCAGAATGAAAAACGCAGATGGGAATGAAATTGGGACATTTGAAACAGCTACTTTCCAAGCGTTTGCAGATTTATTCCAATTGAAACATCTTACAATTCAAAATGTTGCCGGTTATGGTGAGGATATCGGCCAGGCACTTGCACTTTATGTAGCTGGTGATAAATGTACATTTAACCATGTTAGGTTATTAGCAAATCAGGATACTCTTTACACATCTAAGGGAAGACAATACTTCTCAGAGTGCTATATTGAAGGACATGTAGATTTCATTTTTGGCTCTGCTGTCGCTGTTTTTGAGGATTGTACGATTCATAGTCTTCGCAAAGGCTATATTACCGCTGCGTCAACTCCTAGGGAAAATGAATATGGGTATGTTTTCAAAAATTGCAAACTAACTGGAGCAAAGGGTGTCTCTGAAGTATACTTAGGACGCCCTTGGCGACCATTTGCCCATACAGTCTTTATCAATACATGGATGGGTCAGCATATTCATCCCCTTGGATGGGATAATTGGCGAAATGAAGACAATGAAAATACAGCTCGGTATTCCGAATGGAATAGTACAGGACCTGGAAGTGATTCCCCACACAGAGTTAGCTGGGCAAAATCATTAAGTGAAGAGGAAGTTTCAAAATACTCTTTAGGGACTATTTTCCATACGAATGATAAATGGTTACCAAAATAAGCTCCCAAATCGGGAGCTTATTTTTTCATCAATCATCTAATCCGATGTACTCAAAATAATCGAAATCAGCATGGCGTAACGACTCAGTGCCATTTGAACTTGCATACATTCCTAAATAAGCACCTGTAAAGCCGCCTGCAACATCTGTGCTTAATATTCTTCCATCCACATCTTCTTTTAAGACTTGCCACTGTTCAGGCTCTTTTGCTACATAAAAATGATAGGACTGACCATATGCCTCAACTTTTAAATAAACTTCATTTTGTTGGTAAGGACATGACGCAATAATTTCTTCTTGTCCCGCTTCTCTCTTTATCAATTTGATCTCAGATTGTGTGTATTCTACTCGATAATGAAAGTCCGAGTTTTGTAACAATACAAGTCCTGCTGCCTCATACTTATTGTTTGGTGAGAATTCCATTTTTGTTCGAGCTGCAAAATTTATATGGCGCTGTCTAAGACCAACAAAGGCAGGATTGACGGTTTCTGTGATCGTTTCAGCCTTCAATCGTAACCGCAAATAACCTGGGCGTTCCGTTAATGACCAAAAATCACCTCTTGGTGTTCGGATGAAATTCCACTGCATCTGTAGTTCCGGTAAATCAAAATGGTCACAAGCTGGTATGGTTGGCCATCTTTTCTCCTCGATATTAGGCTTGATTCCTTCCATTTCAATAATGCCTTTTCCTGGATTGACGACAGGCCACCCTTCTTCCCATTTAAGTGGAACGAGGAAGGACTCCCTACCTAGGTTTCGATATTCACCACCGTATGGACGTGAACCTAAACAAACCATCCACCATTCACCATTGTTTGTATCAATAATATCACCGTGACCTACATTTGAAATCGGGTATTCTCTTCCTAAATGCCGATGTGTCAATATGGGATTCATTTTAGCACCTTCATACGGGCCGGTAACGGATTCGCTCCGTGCAACTGTAATGGAATGAGTAAAACCAGTGCCACCTTCTGCAATGATTAAATAATACATGCCATTGACCTTATATATATGTGGTGCTTCCTGGGCATGAACATTCTTTAAAGCCCCATCCCAAAGACTGTATTTCTCCCCGATCAATTGCTTCGTCTCTAAATCTAGTTCCTGCAACCAGATTTCCATATGTTTTGGATAAAGCTGCCCTCCTGGAGGTCGTCGATTTGCTGTCACATATACTTTTCCATCATCATCAAAAAACAATGATGTATCAATGCCAGGACAGTCCTCTAGCCAATATGGATTAGACCAAGAGCCTTCAGGTTTATCAGCTGTTACAAAAAAGTTTCTTCTAGCACCTGTTTGACTTTCTACAAAGGTTGTAATGACATAGAAGACACCCTCGTGGTAACGTATGGTTGCTGCATATATTCCCTTTGAATTAGGTGTTCCATCAAGATTCAATTGACTTGGTCTGGTAAGCACATGCCCGATTTGCCTCCAGTTTACCAAATCCTTGCTATGAAAGATGGGTATACCAGGAAAGTACTCAAATGTAGATGTGACTAAGTAATAATCATCATCTACTCGACAAATAGACGGATCTGGATAGAATCCTGGAATAATTGGATTTTTAAATGTAGACAATTTGTTCTCCCCTTTCTTCAAAACAATAAAAGGGCATTAAATGCCCTTTTAATTGTGAACTGAAAAATAGTCGAAATCTGCGTATCCTTTGCTATACTCATGGTTGTCGTTATAACAATAAATTCCGATTTGAGCACCAACCCATTTTCCTGGTGTAGCTTCAAAGATGTCTTCTGCCTGTGCAAAACTGATCCCATCCTCACTAAAGCTAAATCTACAAATCGCACCTTCATTGACTTCTACTTGTAAAAAAAGTTTATTTCCTTTGATTTCGCCGATACATTGTTCGTTTTGAAGATTTTTTTCATTTCCCCTGACATAAAAAACACCAAGTTGACCATCTAGTTGCCTCACTTCAATTGAAGCATACTGTTCTCCTAGTACAAGCAAACCACAGTGATCTTCAGGGGATTCAGGAGAAAAAGTCAGTTTTGTTGTTACTTTAAAAACTTCTGCCGGGAATTTCTGTGTCATAACATTTGGAATATGATAAAGATTGGTTTCCCCAGACTGGCCAACAGCATATAGCCTCAACATTTGGTCTTTTATATTGTACCAATGGGATTTACGATTTGCTTGCCATTGCCACTGAAGCCCTAATTTATTCGAAGTAAAATCATCACTCATGTCGGGAACAACAACCTCTGAAGATGCTTGTGCTTTTGGTTTTTCCCATTGAATCACAGGCTCTCCGATTCCTGCCTCATTTTGATTTTGCCCCATTACTGGCCAATCATTTTCCCAATACATTGGTTGAAGATGAACAATACGACCGTATGCTTCCTTATCTTGAAAGTGGAGAAACCATGATTCACCAGTTTCAGTCTCAACCCAACCTCCTTGATGAGGACCATTAATATTCGTCTTCCCTTGATGTAGAACAATCTTATCCTCGTATGGGCCAAAGATATTGCTTGAGCGCAGTATTGTTTGCCATCCGGTTGGAACCCCACCTGCTGGAGCAAAAATATAATAATAGCCATTTCGCTTGTAAAATTTAGGACCTTCGATTGTTGGATGATGCTGTGTTCCATCAAATACATGAATACCCTCATCTAAAAGCTCTGTTCCATCTGGTTTCATCCGACTTACATGGAGAATGCTTTTGAAACCAGTTCTGCTTTTTGCAAAAGCATTGACCAAATATGCCTGACCATCATCGTCCCAGAATGGGCATGGATCAATCCATCCCTTGACTTCTTTAACTAAGTGTAATGGTGTCCATTCCCCCGCTGGGTCTACTGCCGTACTCATAAATATGCCTTCATCAGGTGCACTAAAAAACACCCAGAATTTTCCGTCGTGAAAGCGAATACTAGGAGCCCATACACCCTCCCCATGTCGTGGTTTATCGTAACTAGCGTAAGGAAATGTTTGTGCCACATGATTAATAATCTTCCAATTTACAAGATCAGTAGAATGTAAGACCGGTAAACTTGGTGACATATGAAAGCTTGAAGAAACCATATAATAATCTTTTCCTACTCGTACAACATCAGGGTCTGAATAATCTGCATGTAAAATCGGATTTTGATAAAAACCATTCTCTAAATCTGCTTGCCAAACCTTCCGATCAACAACACTTTTTTTTGCTTCCGTCATGTAAACAATCATCTCCATGCTAATATTTGGATTTATTGTTACCTAACATCCAAGGTAGAACAAAGCCATTCAAACGATTGATCTCCACATATCTCATGTCCACCGTCAAAAAGATGTGATTCTACTAAGTGTTCACTTTTACGTTCTGTATAGATTCTTTTAATCTCCTTAATTGCTTTTTCAGTTTCTTTAATTGGAAAGAGATGATCTTGTTTTCCTGCTTCAATAAAGAGTGGTCGTGGAACAATTAATGAAATTAACTCAGGCATTTCCGCGTCTTGCAAGATGCCTGGTACATAATTATCTAGACAGTGCCTTCTGTGTATGATACTACCTTTAAATGTATTCGCATAACAGGAAATAACAGTTGCAGTGATTCGTTGATCGAAAATAGAGGTGTAGGCGGCAACAAGTCCGCCTCCCGAAATTCCCATACAACCAATGCGGTTTGAGTCGATTTCTTCTAACCCCTCCATGAAATCTAAAACTTTTTGACATTCAAAAACACGAAGTCCTGCAAGTGTCTTTCCATAAAGCAATAACTGACTCGCCAGTGAATAACAAGAATTATCAGAAGGGTTCGTACGGTCATCATTTGAATAGGTTCGTTCCCCAAAACCAATTAATTCTGGAGCCACCACAATAAATCCCCGTTTGACAAGTTCCACCGCAAAATCCTTATGTAATCCTGGTTCCCCTTTTCGATCATTTCCAGATGGGTCTAGCCCCACAATATCTTTGTTTCCATATCCGTGACCATGTAAGGCAAGTATTGCTGGAGCTTTTTTTCCGTGAATATTATTTGGTACCAACACATACATCTGCATCCTAACATTTGGTAGAGTTGTAATCTCAGCACTATACCTTGTATAGTGCTCATATTGCTTTTGCTCGACCAAAGTAGGCTGAAGAGGCTCGTCATTTTTAAAAGTACCGATTCGTTCATGAAATTTTTCTTTTAATACTGTTTGCCATTTTTCATCATAAGTTTTTCTATCACTTTTAACAGTGTCTTGATATAATTCATCCAAAAATGGATGGGTTACCCACATGTAAATCCCCCCAATCAAATTAACCTACATGTTTTATAGATCCTGTTTTAATAAATTGCTCTGCTCATCTATTTGTAAATAGTTTTTATTTGCCATTTGTGAAGCATATCCCTCTACATTTTTATGTTCAACTCGTTTTAATATAACTGCTGGGGAGGAGTCATGCTGTTTTCTCATAGTAAAATGGTCGATGTTCACATGCTGACTATCTTCAATTTGAAGACCAGTACCTTGACGCGTTTCTACACGAACATGATGGATATCTAAATTTGAAATGTATTTTCCAAAAATTCCTGCTCCAACCATTATTAATTCCTCTTGAACCATATCTGGCTCTCCGCCCTCTTCATTTGGGTCCATCGTCATTTCGATGGTAGAATGAGAGATTGAAATATCGTTAATTGGTCTTTCCGGAAGCCCATATATAAAACCAGCAGCTGCTCGGCAGTTTCTAGCAGTGATATGACTAATTTGGATATGTTCGATTTCTGGTGTCTTTTCAGTGATTGGCTGTGCCTCAGGGCTATTTACTGTTGGATCGTTTTCATTTACACCATGGCGATAGAATGAATTAATCGCAATTGGACAGAATACATCCTCCATATAAATATTGTTCACAAGGATATTTTTCACGTATCCGCCGCGTTCTCGGTTTGTTTTAATCCGTACTCCACGATCTGTTCCAATAAACGTACAGTTAGATATCGTCACATTTTGGATACCGCCAGACATTTCACTACCAAGGACAATTCCACCATGTCCATGGTGCATAGTACAATTGGTTACAACCACATTTTCGGTCGGCTTACCCACTCTTCGTCCATCCTCATTAATGCCAGATTTTATGACAAGGCAATCATCTCCTACGGCAAAATGACAATCTCCAACACGTACATTTGTACAAGAATCAATGTCAAAGCCGTCACCATTTGGTGTATCAGCGGGATTTTCAAATGTCACATTATGAACGGTTACATGATCGCAATATACGAGGTGTGTATTCCAAAAAGGTGAATTTTTTAAAGTGACACCTTCAATTGTGACATGTTTACTGTTCATCAATTGTAGTAAAGGTGGACGTAGGAATTGAGAATCCCATTCTACGAGATTCGTCTCAATAGGTTCCATAAAGTTCTGATTTAGTTGAGCGATTTTTTCTGTTGTTTTTGAAGAATATGCTTTACTATCTACACGAAGCTGTCTATTAATTAGCCACCATGCTTTTCCCTGACCGTCAAAAGAACCTTCTCCTTTTATGGCGACATTCGTAAGGTTATCTCCGTAAATTAGTGGAGAATACCCATAACATTCATAGCCAGACCAGCGTGTCTTGACAGGCTGATAACGATCAAATTCATCCGAAAAAGTAATCGTTGCTCCCGCTTCTAAATAAAGGGTAATATTACTTTTAAGTACAATTGGACCGGTCAAATAGTTGCCAGATGGTACAAAAACAGTTCCCCCTCCGTTTTCTGCACACTGATTAATTGCCTGAGCAATAATTTCCGTGTTATCTGTACGATTATCCCCAATCGCTCCTAATTGTGTGATGTCTAAAAACGCCATTCTATTACCTCCAACAAATATTGCTATACTTGTAATCTATTTATTAATAGGTTAAAAAAATTCTCAGAACCCTTAATTGGTTCTGCCGTTATCCCTACTAACTTGTGCAATTGCAAACGAATGAGTGTAGCTTGGGTACTAGCGTTCATATCCCCTTCGTATAATCCTTTACCAAGATGTACCGCCACAGGCATATCTGGATAATACTCATCAGATTTTACTTGGGCAATATTTGGTGCAGTTGGTGAATTCTTAATTTCCCTTGAAAACCCGCCATCCGGACGTTTAAGCTTTTCCATATTATCCACTGTGATTTGAATGATTTCCTCAAGTTCATGAATGGGTATATCAAGATTAATATAGGATAATAGATCAATAGGATTTCGAATGTAGCACATATCCTTTGCTAACTCAGTCCGTAAACAACGAAGAATACTTTGATACATCTTTTCAACTCTCGGCATAGGTAAACCAAACTTATGATAGAAGGTGTGCAGTTTAAATGTCCCTGAGATGCGGACATACATGCTACCTTCTCCCCATAGCCCTGTCTCGGGATCTTGTATGCTTTCTAAGTAATTTGCAGCGACTTTAATCATTTTTTCCTGCCTGTCTTTATCCATTTGCCCAATATACATGCAAGATGATGCTAATAAATCGCAGCCACGCCAACTATTCACTAAACTAATACTTTTCCATTTATTTAGATATGCATCTTCGGAATACACATAGTTTGGTGCTTTATTGAGGTCTACGGGTGACGGATATAGTGGCTTACCGCCTAATCGATGTAGAGAATTTAATGAATAATTGATGGCTCTGCTAACCATTACTTCATCATTCTTCATATTAGGATCTTCATCCAAAAAATAACCTGATTCTGAGTCTTGTTTATCTTGGAAAAAAGAAACAAATTTTGCCCGTACTTCTACGGGCATTTTAGTAAATAATTCATTTCTTGATAAGATGTTTAATGCTTGGGCAGTTGATTCGATATCAGGCGTAAATGAGCTATCAGAAACAGAACTTTTTGCATAATAAAAACCGCCTGTGACCGGATCGTATTGTCCCGCCAGCCATTCAAAGAATCCATTGAATAAAGAATCTAATTTGTTAAAGGAATTGGTATAATACATCTCTGTAGCTCACCTTCTATATTTAGTTTATATTGACTACTCCTTCATAGAGCCAAGCATAGCTCCCTTTGTGAAGTATTTCTGTAGGAATGGGTAAACCATTAATACAGGTATTGTAGCGACAACAATTACTGCCATTTTGATTGTAATGTCTGGCGGTGGAATATTTGTAAATTCAGAGCTATCGTAGCTAAGCCCACTCGCAAGAACTACAATTTGTCTTAATAAAACTTGAATTGGCCATTTTGCTGCATCATTGATATAGAGGATTGCATGCATATATGTGTTCCAGTATGCAACAGCATAGAATAAAGAAACAGTTGCAAGAGCTGGTTTTGAAATTGGCATTACGATTCTAAATAGTACTCCAAAATCGTTACAACCATCTATTTTAGCTGATTCTATTAACCCTTCTGGTAATCCCATGATGAAGCTTCGTAAAATAATCATGTTAAATACATTGATTGTAACTGGTACAATTAATGCTGCATAACTATCAAGTAGACCTGTTTCTTTTACAATTAAGAATGTTGGTATCATTCCACCACTAAATAACATTGTGAATACGAATAGGAACAAGATTTGTCTTCTACCGACTAGATCTCTACGTGATAATCCGTAAGCTGTTAATAATGAAATGAACATACTCCAAAGTGTTCCGATAAGAGTAACGCCTATTGAAACGAACAATGCCTTAAATATTGTATTAGTTGAGAAAATATACTTATAAGCATCTAAACTAAAAACAGTTGGAAATAAGACAAAACGTTTATCTGCTAACTCCGCACTTGTTGTAAAGGACGCTGCAATTACATGTATAAAGGGCAGGACCATTGTTAGTGCAATTACTATAAGTAGTAAATAATTTCCCCATCGAAAGATACGACTTCCGATCTGTTTTTCTCCAACCATGCTCTCACTCCTTTTGTCTTAATAGATACCTTCTTCTCCGAATTTCTTAGCCATTCTGTTTGCAAAGACAACTAGAATCAAACCAACTAGTCCTTTAAACAAACCAACTGCTGTACTATAACTGTATTGTCCTTGTAATAATCCAGTTGTGTATACATACGTATCAAAAATTTCTGCAACATTACGGTTTGAAGCATTTAATAATAGGTATACATGTTCAAAACCAAGCTCTAGTACGTCACCGATTTTTAGGATAAGAAGAACAATAATAACTGGGCGAATTGCAGGTAAAGTAATATGCCAAATTTGACGTAGTTTACTTGCCCCATCCATTTTTGCTGCTTCATATAAACCTGGATCTACCCCAGAGATTGCAGCTAAGTAAATGATGGTGCCCCAACCTGCACTTTGCCACACAACTTGTATGATATAAACTGGTCTGAACCAATCAGAGTTCATTAAGAAGTTAACCTTATCCAATCCTAAACTTACTAATAATTCGTTTATTAGTCCGCCATCCATTGTCAAAAGCACAAAGCTAATTGATACAATAATTACCCAACTCATAAAGTGTGGAATATAGATAAGAGACTGTATCGTTCTTTTAAAGAAAAGATTTTTGACTTCGTTTAACATTAATGCCAAAATAATCGGAATTGGAAACGCTATAAAAATATGCAATCCAAAAAGTACAAGTGTATTTCTAAAAATCATCCAGAAGTCTGAATCTGTAAAGAGACGAGTAAAGTGTTCAAATCCGACCCAATCACTTCCAAGGATCCCCTGATATGGTTTGTAATCTTGGAATGAAATCACGAGACCGAGCATAGGGACATATTTGTAAATGAGAAGGTATAATACACCTGGTAGGATCATTAAGTATAATAGTTTATTCTTAAATATCCGCCTTTTTAATTCGGCCTTAAAGCTCCTTTGCAAATCGTTACTAGAAACTTGCTTTGTTTTATTCAATGCTAGTTCCGTTTGGTTGTTTTGTTCAACAACTGTTTCTGACTTCACCCTCATCTTCCTTTCATCTTATAATCGTAATCTTGAATGCATTTGCCTTTAAAGGCTTGTCATGCAAATACATCATACATTAGGAGATTTCATTGTTACCGTATTTGAAACAAACCTTATACCTGTATTTTCTAAATCTTTCTTCATATCGTAAATAATCAAAGTTTCATATACTCAGTAGATAATGAGAGTATATGAGACTTTGAAGATTTATCTTAGATTATGATTATACGGACTACTTCTCTTTTTTGTTAAAAATGATTGTTTATTTATAGCTAAATATGGGATAAACCATTGGAACACCGCTAGTGAAAACAGAACGATTGGTATACTATCTGCTTCAATGCCATTAACAAAAATTAAGAAAATGATTATCCCAAAACCTCTACCTAAATTGATTATTGTCTCCCTCAATACAACTGCTTCTGTCCTAAAATTTGACTTTAAAGGGAGATGTCCAATCATATTATAGTAAAAAGCTTCGTATGCATTTCCTTGCAATGGCTTGAATATGGAATAAATAGACATGAACAAAATCACCGTTAAAGCCGATAAATCTGCTAGTAAAAATATAGCTGAAAGTGTGAAGCCCACTGCAGAAATAAGTAAATACTTTACCGTACCTTCGGCTTGAGCAAACCTAGAAATGAAATAACTCGCTATTATTGATAACGATAGGAAAACAATGTTTAAGTTAGCTACTGTTTGTTCCTGAAGGAAAATCTCATATAATAATATCGATGGAATAAATGATAATATCCCATGTGGAAAACCTAATATAAACCAGCCAAATAATGATCTCTTAAACCCTGGTTCCCTTTTAATTATTATTGGTAGGTATTTCATATAATAGGATGTATGATGATTTTCTTCTTTTTTCATTTTTAAGCTTCCCAATGCAGCAATTGCAAACATTACAAATGCCGCTCCAAAGACAATCATATAACCTTGGAATCCCGAATATAGGCCAATGATAAATCCTGCGATTGCCGGTCCTGAAAGATTCGTTCCATTCATAACAATGGTATTTATTCCTAATACCCTGAGGCGATTTTCATCCGTTGAAACCTCATGTACAATCGTAAAATATCCCAGCCAATATAAAGCCTGCGAAATGCCTTTCATGATTGCAAATAGGATATAAAACGTCACGATTTCTTCTTGGGCTAGTAATATAAAAAGATAAAAGAATGCAGTTATAAAGATACCTAATCGATACGCGAGTAGTTTTCCCTTCCTTTTAGCAAACTTACCAATTGAGAATGTTGTCATTGCCTGGGCAAGAATTGCTACTAAATTGAAGATTGCATTGATTAATAAACTATTGGTTAATCTCCATAAATAAATATTGAGAAAGATTAAAGACATCGAATTTCCGAATTGGTATATGGCATGATTCACAAGGGAAATTACCGCTTGTTGATTTAATCTCCTCGCCTTTTCAATGCGTAACATATGGTACACTTCCCTAAACTACAGATTAATAGAATAATAGGTATTACCATTACCCATTTATTCATTTTGATGTTGTAATAAAATAAAAGGCTGTATGGACAGCCTTTTATGCTAGTAGTAAGAGTTAAAGTATTATTTAGACTTCTTATAAGACTCGTTAAATTCTTTAATTACATCGGCTCCGCCAGACTTCTTCCAATCCTCGACTGCCTTTTCAAAGCCCGCTTTATCAAGATCTCCTAAGATATACTGATACGTTGCATCTGTAATTTTTTGAGCAAGAAGTTCTCCTTTTTCCGCAAAAGTGGCAGAGTCAAGTGCATTTGTTGGATTATGAATCAAGTAATTTTCATTATCAATGATTAATTCTTCCGCTTTTTCCTTAGCAGGTAATGTAAATACCCCTTCATATCTTCCGTTTGTACTAGGCTCACCAATTTCAATTGCTTGGTAAGGTTTTACTTCACGGTTTGTTAAATCTTGGTCCTCAGATGCTAAAGCTCTACCATCTTGTACTTCATAGTGTTCACCTTCAACACCCCAGAAGATTAGGTTCGCAATTTCAGGAGTAGCTAATTTATCAAAGAAACCTAAAATTCCTTTTAATTCTTCTTCTGATTCGACAGCAGATTTAGGGAATAATACAACGTTACCGTAACCAGGGATTGCCCATACACCAAATTCTCCATTTGGACCCTTAATGTTATTATGAACATCGTACTCAATGTCGGGATTTAGGGCTACTGCATCCTTGTGAAGGCTTACAACGTCAGCCATTGAACCAATATACATTCCTGCAGTACCGTTTTTGAAGAATGCTTGTTGATCTTCTTTACTTGTTACTGGGAAGTCTTGATTAATATATCCATTGTCACGAAGGTCTTTAAAGAAATCCATTGTTTGCATATACTCGTCAAACATAAATTCAGGAAGAAGTTCTCCATCCTTTTCTCCCCACTCATTCGGAGTTCCAAACCAAGAAGAAACAGTTTTAAATGCTCCATATACTAAATCACTACGGTCAGTTAAACCAAATGTATCATCCTTACCATTGCCATCTGGATCTTTTTCAGTAAATGCTTTAGCCATTTCATAAATATCCTCAGTTGTTTCAGGAGTTCCTAGACCTAACTTCTTAGCCCAGTCGCTTCTATAAATTAAACCTTGGCGAGATAATGGTCTTCCTTGATAGATTGAATAAATCTTTCCATCTACAGCTGTATTAGCTAAGATTTGTTCATTTAATTTACTTAAATTTGGAAACTCGTCTAAATATGGACCGATTTCCCAGAACTGACCATCACGGATTGCTTCCTTAAATTGAATAAAAGTTGTTTGGTTTTTCAAGAATACAGCTTCTGGTAAAGTTTCTGTTGCAAACGCTGTGTTCAGTTTTTCCTCATAACTTGTATCAGGAGTCCACTGGATAGTAAGATCCACACCCGTTTTTTCCTCTAACAACTTCTCAATTTTGTCGGATGGAACTTCTGGTGTGTGAAGGTTAGCCATAAGTGTAAAGCTAACTTTCTCATTGGATTCTTTTGGCTTATCAGAACCCTTGTCTCCTGAAGCGCTTTCATTTGAACAAGCAGCTAATCCGCCAACCCCTAACATCAACGCAAGGGATAGGCCTAAAAACTTCTTACTTTTCTTCAAAGGTAATTCCCCCTATTTATTTTTTTAGTACACCTTAAATTTATCTCCATGTCCTAATAATGTGAATAATCAAATTCTCACATATACCTATAATATCAAGGTTTGTAAACACTTTCATTGGCGATTATTAGAAAATGATTATCACATTTACAAAATTTTAATAACCTTCACAAAATGAATATGAAAAAAAGTGAAAGCATCATTTCAGCCCTCACTTTTGTACTTTGAAACTACTTGTTTAAATTCTGGTAAGCTTCATTAAATTCTTTAATGACATTTTCCCCACCGGATTTTTTCCAATCTTCAATTGCTTTCTCAAATCCAGCCTCATCAAGATCACCGAGAATATATTGATATGTTGCATCTATCATTTTTTGATTCAGAAGTTCTCCTCTTTCTGCAAAAGTAGGTGAATCAAGTGGGATTGTTGGGTCATGAATTAAATAATTTTCATTATCTACAATTAGTTTTTCAGCCTTTTGTTTAGCAGGAAGGGTATGGACTCCTTCATATCTTCCATTTGTCTTTGGTTCACCAATTTCAAGTGACTGATATGGTTTTACTTCCCTTGTTGTTAATTCAGTATCCTCTGAGTTAAGTGCTCCACCATCTTGAACGGTATAGTGTTCTCCCTCAATTCCCCAGAATATCAAGTTTGAAATTTCAGGTGTAACTAATTTATCGAAGAAACCAAGGATATCTTTTAATTCTTCTTCACTTTTAACAGCTGATTTCGGGAATAATACAACGTTTCCGTAACCTGGGATTGCCCAGATACCGTATTCACCATTAGGACCTACAATTTTATTATGAACATCAAATTCAACATCTGGATTAAGTTGTTTCGCATCTTTATCAATACTAATTACGTCTGACATTGATCCAATGTACATACCAGCAGTTCCGTTTTTAAAGAATGCTTGTTGATCTTCTTTACTTGTCACTGGAAAGTCTTGGTTAATATAACCGTTATCACGTAGCTTTTTCATAAAGTCCATCGTTTGTTTATACTCATCAAACATAAACTCAGGGAGAAGTTGTCCATCCTTTTCACCCCAGTTGTTTGGAGTCCCGAACCAAGATGCTACAGTTTTAAACGCACCATATGATAAGTCAGCACGGTCTGTTATTCCAAATGTGTCATTTTTACCATTTCCATCTGGATCATCTTCCGTAAATGCTCTAGCCATTTCATAAATATCATCTATTGTTTCTGGGGTTCCTAAGCCTAATTTTTCTGCCCAGTCTTTTCTATAAATCAAACCTTGGCGAGATAATGATCTACCTTGGTATAACGAATAGATTTTACCATCAACAGCAGTGTTTTCTAGGATTTGTTGATTTAACTTACTTAGATTTGGAAACTCATCTAAATATGGGCCAATTTCCCAAAACTGTCCATCACGGATTGCTTCCTTAAATTGGATGAATGTTGTTTGATTCTTTAGGAAAACAGCCTCTGGCAGTGTTTCGGTGGCAAATGCTGTATTTAACTTTTCTTCATAGCTCGTATCTGGAGTCCACTGGATAGTCAAATCAACATCTGTCTTTTCCTCTAGAAGCTTTTCGATCCTATCAGATGGAACTTCTGGTGTGTATAGGTTTGCCATAATCGTGAAACTAGTTTTACCGTCTTTATTTGTGTTGTTAGAAGCACCAGAGCTTGAACATGCAGCTAGTCCACCTGCTCCTAGCATTAATGCTAAAGACAAACCTAAAAATTTCTTTTTACTATTTTTCAAAACTATTTCCCTCCTAACAGGAATGTATATTACTCTCTCAATTTATTTGATTTAAAGGGTTCCGTAAATAATCACTATCTTAGTTACTCTTATTATATAAGGCTCTATAGGCATTTACGAGTTTTGATAGTAAGAAATTGATTACCTATTTATAGAAATTAATATTATTCTAGTCAACATATTTTTTACTATTAAAATAAAAAAAGTAGCCGCGAACAGCGACTACTTTCTCATTCAATTAGATTTAGTTAATTTTCCATTTCTTTAAATGCTTGATCCGCTAATTTTGCGATTGTCATGTCATCCATTGGGGGATTATGGAGTCCCGCTCTTACATCTCTATAATAGCGTTGTAACGGATTGGACTTTTGAAGGCTCTTTGCCCCAACAATCCGCATTGCTTTATCTACAACGGAAATAGCGCTATTTGTAGCAATATATTTTGCAAGTCCGAGCTCCGAACCAAGCTGACTTCGATCATCTGTCTTATCCCATTTGTCAGCAATTGCATATAGAATATGGCGTGCCTTTAAAAGCTCTGCTTCCATTTCTCCCACATTCCGCCTTACATTTGGAATCGTTTTAATCGGTCCATTTAGACTGTTAGGTGAATATTCGTTTGCAAATTTCACAGCATAGTTTCTTGCCGCCATTGCAATTCCCAAGTAGCAAGCCGGTATATGAAGTAGCGAACCATTTGGAGTTGCTTTTTGCTCAGGTGTCACCATTTCAACTAAATCATCTTCTTCCAACACAACATTTGTAAGGACAAGATCGTGACTCCCTGTACCTCTCATGGAAATTGTATTCCAGGTTTCTTCGATCATTACTCCGGGCTTAGACCTTTTCACTAAAAATTCCCCGATTTGGTCCGTTCCATCTATTGAGGCAATTACCCCAAAATAATCGAGGACTGGAGACATAGTCGTAAAAGATTTTCTTCCAGAGAGGACCCACTTATCCCCTTCTTTTTTAGCAGTTGTTTGAGGTTTACCTCCCCTCGTTGGACTACCCGTTTGAGGTTCAGTTGCCGCTCGATTATAAAGAGCACCTTGTAAGACCTCTTTTGCATAAAATGATCGTTTTTCTTCCTTCCAACGCTTTTTATCAAATAAATCCATAGTTGCCCCTAAATGCCAGCCAATTGATAATGCGGTAGAGCCATCACCTACTGCAAGTCTTTCTTGAAGTAAAACAAGGTCATATAAGGAAAGCCCCTCTTTCCCACCATATTCCTTAGGAACGGAAAGGCTAGTATATCCAGTATTTCTTAGTTCCTCTATATTTAATAGAGGGAACTCGCCTGTTTCATCATACTCAGCTGCTCTTTCATTAAACCTTTCTGCTAATTCACTCACCAGCTTATATAATCGTTCTTGTTTTTCTGTTTTAATAAATGAAATGGGCATTTTCACCTCTCCTTTTGCAAATACCCTTAAGTATTTAATGTTTTTATTATACTATTCCTATTGGAATAAATAAAAAAGGATGCCTAAATATGAGGATGTGATACCAAATGAGAAAATGATTATTTGAATTTAATAAAAAAAGCTAGACAAAACAGAACATGTTTTACCTAGCTTATTATTATTAATTTTTGTCATTATCATTTCTATCGTCATCATCTTTGTGCTTTTTATGATGATGCATTGGAATGTATCCGTGTTCTTTGATCTTTTGATAATGTTCGTCTAACCAGTTTAGTTTTTTATCCGCTTTTTCTTTTGTAAGGACACCATATTCAACGTATTTGTTAATAATCTCCTTTTTTGTATCAAGAAGATCAAGATACAGCTTATCAAGCTCTTGCTTTTGCTGATCCGTTAATTCTACCTTTGGCTTTTGGTCGACGTTCTCCATTTCAGCAGATACTTGAATTTCACCTACTAACAAAAAACTTAGAAATAATGCTAAACCGGTAAAAATTATCCTTTTCATAATAATACTTCCTTTCTGCTTATGTACAAAACTCGTTTTTAGTATCCATTATTATCCATTATTTATACTAAATATTTTATGAATATCAAAAGGCAGCCAAATGACTGCCTTTTTTAAGAAGCTTTTTGTTTTTCTTTAATTGAATGTGATTTCGTTTTCTTCACCTTTGTTCCAATTAGTACAACCGCAATAATGATTATCGCCTCAAATGTGTACCTAAACCAAGGATTATCAAAGAAGTCTTGTAGAATTGGCTCTCCTACAATCATTTTAGCTGCAGTATAGGAAAGGATAGCTGCACCTATTGTAACAATGATTGGAAAGCGGTCAATTAATTTAATGAAAAGCGTACTTCCCCAAACCATGATTGGAACCGATATGATTAACCCTGTTATGACCAAAACAAAGTTACCATGAGCGGCACCTGCTACTCCTAGAACATTATCGAGTCCCATTAAAGCATCCGCTACGATAATCGTTCTAACAGCGGCTGCAAAAGAACCCTTGGCTTCTATTTCATGTTCATCTTGGTCATCAACAAGAAGCTTATATGCAATCCAAATGAGAAGAATGCCGCCAACTAGGTGCAAACCAGGTAACTCTAAGAGCCAAACAACAGCTAATGTAGCTGTAGCCCGGATAATAATTGCACCAACAGTTCCCCAAAGGATTGCCTTCTTTTGTTGTTCCTTTGGTAAATTTCTTGCCGCTAAACCGATAACAATCGCATTATCGCCAGCTAAAACGAGATCAATTACTATAATCGCAAGTAGAGCTGAAAAAAACTCTGCTGAAAAGAATTCCATAAGTAATTCACCTCAAGATTAGGTTTCCCTAAGCTTTTATGAATTTGTTCATTAAATATTGGTATTAGAACTGGCAAAATATATTATAATCAATACAACGATTCATCTTAACCACATATAGTATGAGTAGGATATTTATTTTTCCTTGAGGAAATGGGGAGTATGATATGAAGAAGTTGATTCCTTTTGGTTACTTCGCTTCGATAGTTTTGATATTATCTGGAATTCTTTACTTTTTTGCTGCTAACTGGCCTGAATTTTCACGGTATGAAAAGCTTTCGCTTTCGGTTGCGGCTATGATTTTGTTTTATATCTTATCAGTACTTTCCACAAAACTACTTTCACAACAAGTATTTTTAGGAAAATGGTTTTTAGTGGGTGGTGCGATCACCTTTGGTTTATCTATTGCATTAATTGGTCAAATTTATAATTCTCATGCCGACAGTTATGTACTATTTCTTGTTTGGCTAATACCAGTTATACTGCTTGCAATAAGCACAAATTATGCTCCTTTTTCCATAATGAGCTTTATCCTTTTTCATCTCGCCTATTGGTTCTATATGAATCCATCATCATATTTCATTGTTCGCACAGATTTTCAAGAGTGGCTCATATATCTTGTAATTGCAGTACTTAATCTCATTCTCTTTATCCTTACTTTTACTCCGGTATTGGATAATAAAGCAATTCGCTACATGTCATATACCATGACACATATTATGTTAATCGGAATGAGTATTTTCGAATTATATGAACCATATAGTGGCTGGACGAATATCTTATATATTTTGTTTGCTGCTGTTTGTTATTTTTATCTTGCATCAAAGAAAATTGATAAGTATCTTTCCATTATTCTTTTCACAATGGTCAGTATTTATGTCTGTACAAAGATTATTGAAATTCCATTTTTATTCGGAGAATCAATTGGATATCTTGGCTTGCAATTACTAGGTTCAATTGCCTCTATCGCTTTAATTATCGGCGGAATATTGTTGGCTAGGCATTTATCATCCAAGCATTCTGAAGCTCCTATAGGTCAAGCAATTAAAGGTACGTTAATCGTGATTGTTACACTCATTGGTTCCTTCATGTTTTCAATAAGCTTTGGAGGAGTTCTCTTCCTAATATTCTCTAGCTTCTATGCTACGGTTGTTTTAAGTTTATTATTTATTTCTATAGGTTTATTTGTGAAAAAGCTTGGGCCATATGTCCGAAACACGCTTCTGTTTATCGGATTTTTCTCAGGTCTACTGGAAGCATTTTTCCTATCTGCACCCATTACGATTTTCTTTTTAAGCGTTTCTATTGTCGTAACAGTTATCATGAAAGATGGAAACATAAGATTCTTAAGCTACACTACAACCATCGGATGTTTAATAAATCTAATATTAGATGAATTAGGAATGTGGGTCCATTTAGAATTTGTATTCATAGGTATTGCACTAGTCAATGCAATAATCTATTATTTTGTTCGAAAGCAAGCTACATTAAAACGAATAAGTTTGTTTTACGCCTTACTCTTTTTCTACGCTCTTACCTTTTTAGATCATTTACTTTGGCAGGAAATAATCTATAGCTTTTTGTTTTTTATCATAACAACAGTACTTGTTCTTTTCTTCTCACGAAGAGACGATTTATTTTTATTTAGAATGACTTTAGTGTTCTGGATTGCACTATTTATATCAACTTATTACGACCTTGTTTGGTCTCTTGTACACAAATCACTGTCACTACTATTGATTGGACTTATTTTCTTCATAATCACTCAATTCTTTGAACGAAGGACTGATAAAAGTGAATTAAAGAAAGTAAAGGTTGAACTGACCTAGCCAAATGAGACATATATAAAACACCTATCCATATTAAATTTAACACTTTTTCATTAATTTGAT
>NZ_JBPFDQ010000043.1:0-45642 GCF_059415045.1 Ferdinandcohnia sp. SAFN-114
ATTTTTTTTGTCTTCTGGTACGACTCTATAAGTTTCGTTTGCACACACGCAGAGCGTGTGGTTTAAAAAGACTAATAAAAAAAATCCCCGGAATTCCGAGGATTTTCGTCATATTCTACATTATTACTACCTTATGCTTTCCGTTAAATTCAAACGGAAGTACTAATAAATCTTGGATAAAATCGTCTCCGTATTTATTTAAATAATAAAAAACATTCCAAACTCTCTCCTGTGGGGAGCCAAGTGGTAGAAGAGATTTTTCAATTCGGTTAAAACGATTCAATTCAATTTCATTACGGTTTAAAATACTTCGGTTTATAGTGTTCTTCAAGAAGTCAAGCTGGGACTGAATATTTTGAGCATTTTTCAAGAGGAGATCCCCTAATCCTGAATCAACTTCAAGCCCCACTTTTCGTATTTTCTTATGAATTTGCTCTACTTCTTTTTTCGCATCTAGGATAATCCCGTCCACATCAGCTGTTTGATGTTCCAACCAAGACTGTTTCACTTTTGAAAGTTCTCCGGAAAGGGTAGCTGGAATTGTTAATCCCACTTCTTCGATATTAGACTCGATCGCCCTTTCTACAATTGTCATCATGAGTCTTGGTACAACAGGAGGCATCTGAATCTCCATGACGGCAAACACTTTTTTTAACTCGGCCCAGTATGAAACCTCGCCAGGTCCGGAAATAAAAGCTAATGTTGGGAACAAGAACTCCTGCATAACTGGTCTTGTTACTACATTGTTACTTAGAAGTTCTGGTTGTTTCTCCGCAACTTCAAGTAATTCGTCTCCACAAAGTATACATTCATTGTTTTTCCCACTAAACACATCATGTTCCACATTATACTCAAGTAAAATACGTTCATCATTTTGGGTATAAAAAAGGTTAGCACTTGACTCGTTCATTTCAATCATTTTTGAGTATTGATTAGATGACAATACCTCTTGCTGAAGCAACAATCCATCATGGAGTTCTCTATTTTTTTCAACCATTTTTCTTAAGAATTGTGATTGAATAGTTCTAAGTTCTTTTGATCCTGAATCAACAAGGATAAGACCGGTTTCTCCAAAAAGATCATTAATAATGTGTACAAAGAAATCAACATATGTTTTTGAGTTTTCTACAAACCCAGTTAAACGGTCCAGAAGACGATTTGTATAGTTTGTTTCACCATATGTCTCAAAGATTTCTTCAATCCATTTTAAAAATCCCGCTTGTTCAATTTCAATCGATGAAACCATTGTTTTACGATTGTGATATTGTGGAACAGTCCTTTTTCGAATACCATTTTGTAGATTTACATAGAGATGATTGATCTCAGCAAAATCATGGTCTTCTCCCGCAATCCAAAACACTGGTAAAACCGGTACATTTAATTTCTCCTCTTGCTCTTTTGCAAGTTTTATAATAGATACGATTTTATGGATCGTATATAATGGCCCAGTTAAAATACCCGCTTGTTGCCCACCAATCACCACGACACTACTTGGATCAAGTAGCTTGTTAATATTCTCGATCGTGTGTTGATGATAATTGAATCTTTTATTAAAGGTTAGCAAATGCTCAACAAGTTTTTCACGTTCAAAATGCCTTTTTTGTATGTCCTTTTTTCTTATCTCATAGACAAGGGGAGAATGTATATCATAATCGAAAAATTTCTCTATATCCATTTTATTTAAAAGATAGTCATTGACTAATCGATTTGATGATGGCAAAGAGAGATCCAAAACCTCCATAAATTCTTGTTCTTCCTTTCTTATCCAGTATGTATCTTAGATGAGTATAGCACGCTTTTTCTATAAACCAAAAATATTCGCTCATGATGGATTAATTTATGGTTGTGACGAAAATTCGTTGAACCAATCCAATTAAAAGCAAAAGAATATAAGCAAATGTAGATGCAAGAAAAACAAATCGCCATGATTTCTTAATTACTTTCACAGTATCTATTTCATGACTCTTTCTCCAGGTTACAAAACCAGTCAGCAAAATGGCAATAACAAGGACCAGGATGATTAGCCAAAGCATGCTTTTTCCAACAATTACGAGCAATAAATAATGTACTGCAATGAGAAAAAATACGGTTGTAATATCTACCGAAAGAAAAAACGATTTTCTGTTATTTTTCATTATAAATCTACTAATAAAATAGATTAGTATAAAGCCAAGCACAGGAGCTGTAACAAATGTCGCAGCAATACCCGCAAAAAAATTTATCATTTCCTATCCCCCTCATCTTTCCATCCCTTTTATAGAATCATATAAAAATTGTGTTATCGCTAATTCCCGATCTATTTTCTTTGCTTCAGCTAATACATACCCTAAAATGGCATCAATTTCGGTTTTTCTTCCCTCTTCTATATCTCGTAGCATAGAAGATTTATTTTGAGCAGTATTCTTACAAATTGTCGCCACAAGCTCCCACATTTGTTCTTCATTACAAGGTATGACAGACGTGATTTCACGAAATAAAGTCTTGACTTGATTCTTGAAATACTCATTTTGAAGCAATCTCCCATTCTTAACTCCATATAAAGCTGTTAATGGATTGATGACCGCATTAACAATTAGCTTTGAAGTCATCATTTCATACCAATTGTTATGAAATTCGTTTTGAAACTCCTTGATAGGAATATCAAATGTAATAAAATCCCCTTTAATAATCCCAAACTTTGTAAGACCTATGCCAGTATGTATGATGGTAGTATCATTCAATTTTAATGCACCATGTTCTACAACACCTACAAGGATATTCTTATTTTCGAGTTGTTTCATGATATCAAGATGCCCCATTCCGTTTTGTAGAAAACAAACCGTTTGTACCTTTTCTATGTCTTTGATCTGTGAAAGGACGTCCTTCAATATGTATTGTTTCACCGCGATGAAAAGAATATCTTCCCTTATTACACTAGCTGTACTTGTTACAGCTTGTACACGGTATGTATTTGACGTGTTTTCAATTTCTATTGTTACACCTTTTTGATTAATTTCAGATGCCTGGCGTTCAGTTCTCGTATATAGGGTTACATCATGGTATTCTGCAAGATAGCCTGCAAATAACAACCCGATAGAACCCCCACCAATTATTCCAATTTTCATAGTTCCAACTCCATAGTTTGTCCTACCTTTATTTTACCAAAAAGCCCGACAAAATGACTAGATACTTACTACAAAAGGTAGGCAAAACAAAACAGAACTAACCCCAAGGCAATTCCTTGGGGTCTAATCATCCTTCTTATTTATACTGGGTAAACTGGATGCTTTTTCTGGACGAATTCAAGTTCCTTTGTTTCGTAAACGGCCAAACGATCAATGAGGACACGTCTAAGCTCTGCAGCTGGAACAATATCGTCAACAATTAACTCTGATGCAAGCTTGTAGATATCGATCGTCTCTTTATATTCTTGTTGTTTTTGTTGAACAAAAGCGACCCGCTCTTTTGGGTCTTCAATTTCATTAATTTTATTCGAATATACCGCATTAACTGCTGCTTCTGGCCCCATAACAGCAATTTGAGCTGTCGGAAGTGCCACACAGTAATCCGGCTCAAATGCAGGACCAGCCATCGCATAAAGTCCTGCACCATATGCTTTTCGCACGATAACTGAAATTTTCGGTACAGTTGCTGAGCTCATTGCAGCAATCAATTTTGCTCCATGTCTAATGATGCCCGCTCTTTCGACCTTTGTTCCAATCATAAACCCAGGAACATCTGCTAAGAACACTAATGGGATATGGAATGCATCACATAATGTGATAAATTTAGCCGCTTTGTCTGCAGAATCTACAAATAAGACGCCGCCCTTTACTTTCGGTTGGTTAGCGATAATTCCAACAGGTCTTCCATCTATACGTGCTAACCCAGTAATTATTTCCGGAGCAAATAGTTTCTTAATCTCATAGAAGCTACCTTCGTCAATGAGGGTATCAATACCTTCGTACATATTAAAAGGAGCATTCTGATTTACAGGTATTATCTCTTGAAGACTTTTACCTTCCTTTGGTAATTTCCCTTCAATAAAAGTGGGTTTATTTAAATAATTGGCAGGAAAAAATTGCAAATACTGTCGTGCACTTTGAATCGCTTCCTCTTCATTGCCAGCAAGTACATCGCCACAGCCACTAACTGTACAGTGCATTCGTGCTCCGCCCATTTCTTCTAAGGTCACTTTCTCACCAATTACCTTTTCAGCCATCCTTGGTGATCCTAAATACATCGAGGCATTTTTATCGACCATGATTACAATATCGCAAAACGCTGGAATATAGGCCCCTCCTGCAGCTGATGGTCCAAATAAAATACATATTTGAGGGATCATCCCAGAAAGTTTTACTTGATTATGAAAAATGCGCCCTGCGCCGCGACGATTCGGAAACATCTCAAGTTGGTCAGTAATTCGAGCTCCTGCGGAATCTACTAAATATAATAGCGGTACACGAAGCTTTTCAGCAGTCTCTTGAATTCGAATGATTTTTTCAACTGTCCGGGCTCCCCACGAACCCGCTTTAACAGTAGAATCATTTGCCATTACACATACTTTTTGACCGTTTATTTCCCCAATTGCAGTAACGACACCGTCTGCTGGAAGGTCACCCGCTAAATTGTTTGCGTATTTTCCATCTTCTTGGTATATTCCTTTATCAAATAAAAGCGCTAGACGATCACGAACAAATAATTTATTTTTTTCTTTCAGCTTTTGATGGTATTTTTCATGCCCTCCTGCTTCAATTTCTTTGCTTTTTTCTACTAACATTTGATCTAAATCCTTCGTATGAAGCATTATTACCCTCCTATTCTAGTACAAGTAATTCATCGTCTTCGTTTACAAAATCACCGATTTCTACTTTAATAGAAGCAACTTTACCAATTTGTCCGCTTTCTATTGGTATTTCCATTTTCATTGATTCCAGCATGACCACAACTTGGCCTTCGTTAATTTCTTCCCCTTCTGAAACCAATACTTGTAATACTGTCCCTGCCATACTCGCTTTTATTTCTTTCATATCAATTCCCCCTATTAATTGAGATATTTTGTAGTATATTCTCCTTTTAAAAAGGATTCCTCGTTGATAATTCGTTGGAATAAAGGGATATTCGTTTTTATTCCTTTGATTACAATTTGATTCAGATACTCCTTAGCTGATTGAATCGTTTCTTTTCGGCTGTCACCATTCACAATAATTTTTGCAATCATCGGGTCGTAAAACGGCGTAACAATTGTTCCTTTTTCATAACCATTGTCTACTCGCACATTTGGATCATTATCCGGAAATGTATACTCCTCTATTTTTCCTGGAGATGGGAAAAATTTTACCGGATCTTCTGCATACACACGAAACTCAATCGAGTGGCCTGATGATAGTATGTCATCCTGTGACAAAGGTAGTTTCTCTCCCCTGGCCACAAGAATTTGCCACTTTACAAGATCTATATTCGTAATCATTTCCGTAATGGCATGTTCAACCTGAAGTCTCGTATTCATTTCTAAGAAATAAAAATTTTCTTCTTCATCGACAATGAATTCAATCGTACCGGCATTTGTATAGTTCACATATTCAGCTGCCTTTTTGGCTGCGTGACATATTTTTTCACGCGTTTCATTAGATAAGAATGGAGAAGGTGTTTCCTCAATTACTTTCTGGTTTCGACGTTGAATCGAACAATCTCTTTCAAAAAGATGAACTACGTTTCCGTGATGGTCACCAAAGATTTGTACTTCTATATGTCTTGCATTGGGAATAAATTTTTCGATGAACACTTCTTCATTTCCGAAATACGTCTTAGCTCTAGTCTTTGTTGCGTGAAACGCTTTTTGTAGTTCTTCCTCAGAATTGCAACAAATCATCCCAATACCACCACCACCGCCACTTGCTTTTAGCATTACTGGGTAGCCATATTCTAAAGCAAGCGTACAGGCTTCCTCTATTGTTCGAATACTTTCATTACTTCCTGGCACAACAGGGATACCCGCTTCGATCATAGTTTGTCTTGCTTTTACCTTATCGCCCATCAATGAAATAAGTGAGGGTGAGGGTCCAACGAAAACCATTGATCGTTCTGCAACCGCCTTTGCGAAAGCTGCATTTTCCGATAAAAACCCATAGCCTGGATGGATTGCATCAACATGTTCCATCTGGGCAATTTCGAGGATTTTATCCATTTGAAGATAGGATTTTAAAACGGGTGCCTCACCGATTCGATGCGATACAGTTGCGTTATTTACAAATGGTAATTGCTGGTCCGCATCTGAATAAATAGCGACTGTTTCAACCCCCATCTCGTGGCATGTTTTCATGATTCGTAGAGCGATTTCTCCCCTGTTTGCAATTAATACTTTTTTCAAGATCTGTTCCCCTTTCGTTGAAAGATCAAATCCACCCACACTATAATTTCTACACGTATCTACATAATCCTGCACACAATTGAAAACGCTTTCTATATTTTTCTACAGAATTTTTTGTATTTTTGTTGTATAATGTTTTTATATTCATAATTACAGTTTCTCTTAGTAGAATCGCAAGGGGGATACAAAATGTATACGGCAAAGGTTGAGAAATTATTAGTAAACTACAAAACACTTGAAGAATTTAAAGCATTTAAAGAATATGGTCTTCAAGAATTATCCATGCTGGAAGACCTTGAATCAAACATTATCGAAAATGATAGCGTTTCACCGTTTTACGGAATTTTCTTTGGTGATAAATTAGTAGCACGTATGAGTCTTTATCGTGTTGATAAAAAATTCAATAAATATTTTGAACCTGCACAAGATTATTTAGAGCTTTGGAAGCTTGAAGTACTTCCAAATTATCAGCAAAAAGGATTTGGGAAAGCATTAGTGGACTATGCAAAAGCATATAATCTACCGATCAAAACAAATCCACGTGTGAAATCAGCTGAGTTTTGGGAGAAAATGGGCTTTACCCCTGCATCTTACAATATGGAACGTGACCTTGGAGAAAACCCTCTTCTTTGGTTCCCGAATGGTGTACATGAAATCGACTGATTTTTCTATATAAGTGCAAGGCACATGGAACTAGACACCAAAAGAAGAAAACAGCTGAACATATTGTCAGCTGTTTTCTTCTTTATTTCTCAACTCTTTCCAGATTCCCATTTCGGTCCATTTGAAATTTAACTTTCTTACTTCTTTCATCCTCCTGAAGAACCACCATTTTACGAGCACGCTCCATGATTTCGATTAATGCCTTATAATCTTCTTCAATTAATTGAATATTATTTTCTAACGTATTATTTTGTGCCTTTAATGTTTTAACTTGTTCTTGAAGCTTACTTATTTGAGTGTTCAAGTTCCGATTTTCATTTACGACCTTCTGAAACTCACTTTCCGTCTTTTCATATTCTTCAAGGAACCGAATCACATCTTTTAATTGCAATACTTGTTGTTTACTATCTACATTTTCAATGATCACTTGTTCCAATGAATTATCCTGAAGTTGTTCTCCATTGTTTTGCTTCTTCAATTCCTTACGCTGCTTTTTTGCAAGTTCAATCCCTGATTTATATTGTTTACGGACATATGAGTTCCATCTAAAACCACAAGCAGCAGCGGTTCGGGATAATGTTCGGCCCACCTCTTCAAATGCACCTAATTGTGTGCCTCCCTCACGGATATGGCGCAATACTACCTCTGCAAGCAATAAATCTTCATCTTGAGTCCATGCATCTTGACGTGTTGAAGTCATATCTTTCCCTCCTAAACTTCTTTTTTATTAATACATATGCATGTAATAGAAAAGATAGACTACTCACACTCTAGCATGGAAATAATTATTCTTTTTGCATGATTTTGCGTACTGCTTCTAGATGTTCTTCAGTTACCCACAAAGTAGTACACTCCTTGATCTCCTCACTTATTCTCTCCTTCAACCCGGTTTGAGACCATTTCCTATTTACTACCTTTTTGTATGCATTTACTACTTTAGTATTATGTAAAAATTCTTTAGAAATAAATTCTTTACAATCCATAATAGAATTGTCCACTGACAAGATATGTTGGATAAATCCAAGTTCTTTACCAGCTTCGCTTGAAAAAATCTCACCTGTGAGAAGAAGGCGATACGCTTTGTCAATCGATACTCTTTCTAATAGGAGAGTTGCTCCACCCCAGCCGGTCGTAATCCCCTGTTTACCCTGAACAAAGCCGAATCTACTTCCACGAGATGCTAGTCTATAATCACAGGCAGTCGCAAGCTCACATCCACCTCCAATTGCTAGTCCATTCAGTAGAGCAATAGTTGGTTTCGTTAATGTAGCAAGTGAGTATAGAATCATCCCCATCTTGCTAAGCATCTGATAAGCTTCATGCTCTGTTTTAAGGTTTTGAAAAACGGATAAATCTCCACCTGAACAAAATGCTTTTTGTCCTGTACCCGTAATCACTAAAACTTTATCATCATCATTTTCTTCTACGTCAGTAATGGTTTTTTTTAGTCCATCCATCACTTCATAATCGATTGCATTCCATTTTTCAGGGCGATTGATAGTAAACCAAACGATTCCCTCTTCATCTCGTTTCACTATATATTTTGACATGAATTTACCCCTTAAGCTTTTTATCTTATTGTACTGGTAAAAAATTGAGATTGGCAACATTGGATTGAGTAACATTAGAAAGAATCTGAGGTGTTTTCATTGAACGGGGGATGCTAGGAAGTACTCTAATAAAGTAAAAAGCGTATTGATAACAAATGTTATCAATACGCTTTAACATGTTAACAAATTATTTGTTAACAACTTCTTTTCCTTTGTAAGTACCGCATTCTTTACATACGCGGTGTGCTAATTTCATTTCACCACAGTTTGGGCATGCCACCATACCTGGCACTTGTAATTTGAAATGTGTACGACGTAATCTTTTTCTAGTTTTAGAAGTTCTTCTAAAAGGTACAGCCATTATTCCCACCTCCTTAAAAAAAATAGATCAAGATGGTCTATTCTTCCTCAAAGAATTTCGCTAATCCTGCTAATCTTGGGTCAATCTTGTTCTTTTTATCATCTTCACTGATAACTTCCCAATCTTGTCCTGATTGCGGTGCTGCATCTTCAGAGTTCGAATCCTCATCACAAAAAATCTGAATTGGTATTTCAAGTAAAATATTTTCCTTGATAAGCGGAAGTAAATCAATTACTTCTCCTTTAACTTGATGAACATCCTCTTCCGACTCTAAGTCAAATTCAGATGTCTGTCTAAGTAAAAACGTTTCAGTTGTTTTGATCTCGAATGGAAATTTAACATCAACCAAAGTTCGAGAACAAGGCAAAATCATTGATCCAGAGATTTCTAAATGAAAGCTCGCTTTCGTGGAGCTTAGATCAGCACGACCGGTTATTTGTACCGGCGAAATATCTCGAATCGATTTTTCGATTTCCATTAAGTCTCTAACATCAACAGTTTCGTCAATCATTAGACCTTTTCGAGCTAACTGATTTAATTGATTAATTGTCCATTTCAAGTGAAATCACCTCAAGGCAACAAAGGTAATTATAGCTTTGCGGATTACATTTGTCAATATTTTTTCTTTACACTATACTTAATGTGTAGATACTTATCTACTATATCAGCTTTTCCAAAAAAATGATATTTAAAAATAAAGTTTTAAATAGAAATGTATAAGGGTCTTGATTAGCTATAACAAGCACTATACGGGCAGGCTAGAGGGTAGTTTATTAACCTTGTTGTCGGAGCGGCTTGTGACCTTGATGGGCTATGCGCTTATACTAGACATTGAAAAAAAGGGTGAAATGATGAAAGCTGTAGGAGTTATTGTGGAATATAATCCATTTCATAATGGACATAAGTACCATCTCGAAGAAACAAAAAAGAAAACAAATTCAGATTGTACGATTGCAGTAATGAGCGGAAATTTTCTACAACGCGGTGAACCTGCCCTCGTTTCAAAATGGACAAGGACCAAAATGGCATTAGAAGCAGGGGTCGATATCGTCATTGAATTACCTTATGCGTTTGCCACTCAGAAAGCACAAAACTTTGCGAATGGAGCAATTTCCCTATTAAGTGCACTTCATTGTGACGAAGTTTGCTTTGGTAGTGAAAATGGAACAATTGACGACTTTCAAAATACTGTGGATTTTATGAAAAAAAATCAACGAACCTATGATTCCATCACTCGGCTGAATATGAAAAAAGGATATAGCTATCCTAAAGCAGCTTCTCTTGCTTATTCTTCACTTTCAAAACATGATACATACGTTGATTTATCAAAACCAAATAATATTTTAGGCTATCATTACGTAAAAGCTATCTATGATCAAAATAGTAGTGTAAAAGCTGAAACAATTATGCGAACCTCTGCGGGTTATCATGATGAAACCATTTCTCATGAATCCATCGCAAGTGCAACTAGTATTCGTAAAACATTATTTTCAACTGAGAAAAATATGGATCAAATTAAAAATTATCTTCCACCCTCAACTTCCAAATGGCTATCTTCTTACTATCGAGAAAATCAATTATTCCATCGGTGGGAGGAATACTTTACCTTATTAAAATATAGGTTACTAACGTCTACATCGGCTGAATTAGCAAATATTTATGAGGCCGAAGAAGGTATTGAAAATAGACTGCTAGCCCAAATTACAACAGCAACCTCGTTCATGGACTTTATGGAAAAAATAAAAACGAAACGATACACTTGGACAAGGCTTCAACGATTATGCGTACATATATTAACTAATACAACGAAGGAACAGCTAAAACCAATTAATGAAAATCCACTAGCCACCTATATTCGTTTACTAGGTATGTCTCAAAAAGGACAGAACTATTTGAATCACATCAAAAAAGAAATAGAACTTCCCATTGTAACAAAAGTGTCAGGATTTTCAGATGAACTATTTACACTTGATGTGAAGGCTACCCAAACATATTTAACTATATTCCCTGAACCACTTCGCTCCTCACTACTGCGACAGGAATATGCTACTCCACCAATTAGATATGATGAGGAACTGCAAAAATATTTATAAAGAAATCAGCCGCATCCATTTTGGAAGCGGCTGTGTTTTATTTACTATTTTCATCAAGATTCTTAAGATAATGAAGGGCGTCCTCAAATGTATCTACAGGAACAATTTTCATGTCACTCTTAATATCTTTTGCAGTTTCTAAAGCTTGTCGATAATCTGAAACTGCTGCACCATTTTCATTCGGTGCAAAGAAAATGTCAACATCTGTGTTATCAGCAGCAACTATCTTCTGACCAATCCCACCTATTGGGCCAACCTGTCCCTCAGTATTGATTGTTCCAGTACCAGCTATGCGTAATCCGTGAGTTAGATCCTTTTCTGTAAGCTGATTATAAATCTCAAGTGTAAACATAAGTCCAGCTGAAGGACCACCTATTTTTTTCGAATCAATGTTAATTTTTGGATCAGCTACCACTTCGATATCAGTAATTAATTCAATTCCAATTCCAATTTTGTCTGGTTCCTTTGGAAAAGGTGCAAGTGAAACAGAGACTGTTTTCTCTTCTCCATTTCGTTCAACCTCAATGTTTATCGTTTCATTTTCTTTTTTATCAGCTACATATTTCATAAATTCTGTATGTTCTTCAATTTGTTTCCCATCAACTGCAAAAATTCGATCGCCTGGCTTTAACACTTTCTCTGCAGGCATTCCCTCGACAATACCCATTATATAGATTCCATGGTTTTTTACCGTAACGGGCTTGTTTGCATACTTATAGGCAACCGTAATTGCTGATTCCTGTGAATCTTCCATATAAAATAATTGGCGATTCGTATATTCCTCATCACTCTCATTGTCCCGTCGCACATGATTAATCGGTAAAATTTCATGATACTTTTGAAACTTAGCCAATAAATAGCTAAATATATTGGCTTGGCCAAGACGTATCGTCGTTAACATAAATTCTCCTTCTTCTTCATAACCGTTTTCAACATTAATGATGGGGTCGAGTTCTGTTGCCATTCCTGGTTTTGTCACGTAATATGGGAGTTGGATAAAGGTGCCTAAAATTGCAAGCACCACACCAATTACGAGGGCTTTTAAATACGCTTTATTTCTCTTTCTCTTCATTTAATGCAGACTCCTTCCACTTTGCAATTGCCTCTTGGATCATAGGAAGTTGTTTTCTCGTTTCCTCTTCCCCGATTCGGATAATATCCTCAATATTTGTAAATGCACGGGAACTAAAATGTCCGACATGTGGACGGATCATGATATCAGAGGAAAATTCCCCATACTTCACGAGTTCCTTCTGCATAATATCAATACTCTGTAATATTACATCAAATATTGAAGCAACCTCTTCATTTATTTTAACATGTGAAACGTCTACCGCAATAACTATATCTGCCCCCATTTCTTTTGCAACAGAAATGGGAACACGATCAATTACACCACCATCGACAAGGATTCGACCATCAATTTTTTCAGGAACAAATATTCCAGGAATGGCAATACTTGCTCGGACAGCATCTGCAACTGGACCTTTTCGAAACACAACCTTTTCTCCGGTTAATAAATCAGTTGCCACAATACCAATTGGAATATCAAGTTGTTCTATATTTTTGCCGTGTGTGAATACACGTATAAGTTCTTTTACCCTTTTTCCAGCAATAAATCCCATTTTAGGAACTGTAAAATCTAAATAATATTTGCGTTTAAATGCAAGAGCAAGCTTATATAATCGGTCAATATCCAATCCTGCCCCGTAAAAACTTGCGACCAAAGAACCCATACTTGTTCCTGCGATGAGATCAATTGGAATGTTTTCAGCCAAAAGTACCTTAATTACTCCTAAATGTGCAAATCCTCTCGCCCCACCTGATCCAAGTGCCAATCCGATTACAGGTTCGTTCATACGAATCATCCCCTAACATTGAAACTATAACAGTATATGAAAAAAGAAATGAAAACTTGTACAAACTTTTGGTCTAAACTTGCCACCTATACACGTATATTTAAATAGATGTACAAACCATCGGTTGATAATTGATGATTCTATTCATTACACTCACGACGTCAGAATTAAAGAAAAAGAATATTTCGAAAACTGTGGACTCTCTTATTCTATCACTTAAATGAACTAATTGTATAGAAAAGAAGACTTCTATAGGAGGAGTACCATTGATACGTTCTAGGTTCAAAACAGTAGCCATTGCAGCAGGAATAACCTTACTTACCATTGCACTAATTTATTTTCCAAAGGATTCACTCGAAGCTTCTAGGGTCGGTTTGGAAATGTGGTGGAAGATCGTTTTCCCATCCTTACTGCCTTTCTTAATCATTTCTGAATTATTAATTGGTTTTGGTGTTGTCAAATTTATCGGTGTCTTATTTGAACCACTAATGAGACCACTGTTTCGTGTTCCAGGTGTAGGTGGTTTTGCATGGGCGATGGGCATGGCTTCAGGGTTTCCTGCCGGTGCAAAGCTAGCTGCACGGCTAAGACAGGAGAAACAGATTACAAGGGTCGAAGCAGAAAGACTTGTTTCCTTTGCGAATGCATCAAATCCTCTTTTTATATTTGCCGCTATTTCTGTAGGATTTTTTGAAAACCCAAGGTTAGGCATCTTGCTTGCGGTCAGTCATTATGTCGGTAATTTTTGTGTCGGGTTAATTATGAGGTTCTATGGTAAAAAAGACGACGAACATACACCAAAAGATAAAGAGAAAAAGAGTATTATTGTTAAAGCCTTACAGGAACTCCACCGTACAAGATTGAAGGAAAAGAGGCCATTTGGTCAATTATTAGGGGATGCGGTAACCACCTCAATACATACCTTGTTAATGATTGGTGGATTTATCATTCTATTCTCTGTATTTAATAAGCTTCTCTCTTTAATAAATGTTATTGCCATAATTGGGGCAGGTTTATCGATATTATTAAAACTGTTCCAATTACCTACCGAACTTAGCATCCCGCTTATTTCCGGAATATTTGAAATTACAACGGGATCGATGATGACAAGCGAACTAGAACACATCGATTTACTTCCTAAAGTGATAGCTGTCAGCTTTATTCTTGGATTTTGTGGACTATCAGTTCAAGCACAGGTAGCGAGTATACTAGCGGAAACTGATGTGAGTTTTAAGCCATTTTTTATGGCTCGAATTATGCACGGCTTTTTGGCTGGAGTTATCACATTATTTTTATGGAATCCACTTTACGTGAAAAACAGAGGCTCGGAAGAAACATTGGGAGTCTTCTCTCCATTAATACCAGAGCATACCCCCTTATGGGTAGAAACGGTTTGGAGTGGTTTATTAACTTACGGACCGCTTTTTACCATATTATCTTTATTTTGTTATATCGGTATATATTCCATTAGAATGAAAAACCCTCGTATTTAAAATGCGAGGGTTTTTACTATTGGTATTAAAAGATATATAGCTTAATGATTGGTGTTAAACTTCTCCTTAAGTGCAAGTTCTACTGGCTTAGGTACAAGCTCTGAAATTTCGCCATGATACTTTGCAGCTTCTTTTACTATACTTGAACTCAAAAATGAATATTGGTTATTAGTCATCATAAAAAAGGTTTCGATTTCTTCATTTAAAATACGGTTCATTGAGGTGATTTGCATTTCGTACTCGAAATCTGAAACAGCACGAAGACCACGTAAAATCGCATTTGCTTTTTTCTGACTTGCATAGTCCATCAACAAACCTTGAAATGATTCAACCTCAATATTATGTATGTCCTTTGTGCTTTCTTGTAATAGTTCGATCCGTTCCTCTACTGTAAACAAAGGTTTTTTTGACGAGTTATTTAATACACATACGTAGATTTTATCAAATACTTTTGCGCCTCTTTTAATTATATCAAGATGCCCATTTGTTACAGGATCAAAGCTTCCTGGGCAAACTGCAATTCTTGTCATTTCTATTCCCCTTCCCATCCCTCTTCATATCTGTATAGTGATACACCAATGATTCCATACTCTTCATGCCGAACTAATTCTAGGTTACCAATTGACTTTTCGAGTAATACTTCTGAATCATGTTCTGCAATAACAACTCCATCACTTGTTAACAACTGATGTTTACTAATTTCTTCAATAAGTTCAGTTAATTTTTGCTGTTTATATGGCGGATCTAAAAAAATTACATCAAATTTAATGTCCCGCTTCACGATTGCTTTTAATGCTCGCACAGCATCATTTCGATATACTTCTGCTTGATCCAGAAGGCGACAAGTTTCTAAATTTCCTTTTATCGTTTGAATGGCTTTTTGGTCTCGATCAACAAAAATCATTTTGTCGATCCCGCGGCTGAGCGCTTCAATTCCAAGTCCTCCACTTCCACCGAACAAATCAAGACCAACTCCACCATCAAAATAAGGACCGATTATATTGAAGATAGCTTCTTTCACCTTGTCTGTTGTTGGGCGTGTAGACGTCCCTGGTACCGCTTTCAAGTGCAGACCTTTCTTTACCCCAGATACAACCCTCACTACTATCACCACTGTCTATGTAAAATGAATAACATTATCCTACCATAAACATTATCGTTTGTTAATCAATTAAGAAAAATTCGAAACGAAAGGCCAGTAAAAAATTTTACTTCAATAATAAAAATACGCCGGAGCATGTATACACAATTTTCAATTGGTCATAATTAGTAATAACAACATCATTCGAGGATGTTGTTGCCAACCGCGGAGAAGACTTACGTTTCCCCATAAGTTCTTCCTCCGGTTTCTCCTCTCCCTTTGCCTTCTTCCATGTGAACGGTAACGAAAAACATGGAATGGAAGGACCCTGCAAGTGACTTGCAGGGTTTTTTTGTTTGTAATTGTTAATTCCTATCAAATCGTGATACAGTAAACATGGAATATATGAAAGTAAGGGGAAATTAGTATGATACAACGCTTTATAGAGCTTGGTGAAGGATACTCTGATATTTATGAACTCCTGGAACTTATGAAAAATAATAGGAACAGAATCTCAAAGCTATTTGCCTTTAACACTACCGTTCAAGATAGGCAGCTATCCTCTTTAGCAATAGCTTTTCAACCAACAAATCCTGGTGATTTTCAAGCTATCTATATTTGTAGGGAAGGAATACCGAACCCGCAAATCAAACCCAATAAGAGGTACTCTCTCTTTGCAGAATTAGCTAGCGTTCTGGATTTATCCATTATTACACTTGACGTTAAACCATCCACCATGTTTAGTGAAAAAGAACTGTATTATCAACACTTAATTGGGATTCTAAGAATGAACCGATACATACCGCCAATGCAATAACAATATCTACACTTGGAGGCGTTATGCAAATAGTATGTGTTGCTGGCGCCTCGAGTAATGAATGTACGTTTCATCTTTCATACCCTCGCTTGTGTTACGACCATTGCATGAGGGTACGATTCACCCTTTTTCTTACCCTCACTTGCATTACGGACATTGATTGAGGGCACGAAGACCCTATTTCTTACCCTCACTTGCGGTACGACAACTGCTCGAGGGTACGACTAACCTCTTCACACCTCTCTTGGGTACCTCATTTTTTCGTTTTGATGGTCTTCATACCGAATCTTAACGCTTCAACATTCTTAACCTTGTATTCAGCTATAACTGACCTAGAGCTAGACAATAAAAAAAGCTTATCAAAAGCAGGATGCTTTTGATAAGCTTTTTATAGTCCAATCTTATAATCGTATTCCTTTGCGCGATCTGGTTTTCTGTTCTCGAATTCAATCTTTAAAAATGGTTTATATGATGGCTCTACTCTTTTTACGAAGGCAAGCGAATTTAACTTTTCTACGATTGAATCGGTATTTTCCATATCGTTATAAAGGACCACGTATTTTAGACGTTTTGATACATAGTGAATATTGCCAAATTTACGCAGCATTTTTGAATGCTTTAGCGAATGTAGCCAAACTATAATTCCTTGGCGTTGTCCAATCATAGTGTTTTCTCCTTATTTCAATAACTTTTTTATAGTGTAGCACAATGAGTTAAAATTTTACAATATGAAATAAAGTAGAAAACTTACTTTTTTCAGAAAATATGGGTAATATATTCATATTATTTGCTAAACTATTAATGACAACCACATGCGCCGCCGCTGCCACAGCCGCCGCCACAACTTGAAATGGAATCAAAATATGGGTTGCCTGTTGGCACTTTAATATGTTTTGATACAGCTCCCCCTAGTAACACGCTGATTTCATCAAGGACTTTTTGGAGATTATCTTCTGCTTTTTTAAAATCAGCAATGGTTTCATGAAGATCTAGCTTCCTTTTTAACTCTCTTGTCTCTTTTGAAACAGTTCGAAAATCAGGATGGTATTTCCCGAATCGTTGAACCTCGTCATATTTCTCCTTCATATTCTGAAATTCCGCGATAAGTTTTTGTGCTTCCTTATCCTTTTGTAATGTATATAAACAGCTGCGATATTCCTCAGCTAGTTCAGATTGTAGAATCATTGATGCTAGGCTTTCCGCCTCTTCAAGTATCTCAACTCTTTCAAGTGTAGCTATCAAAAAAAACACCTCCATAATCACTATACCATGATTCTTCACGAATCGCATCTTATGGAACTTTATTACTTTATTTGAAAATGAATCGTGTGTGCGAGATCGTAATTCGTTAAATCATTATGGACTACTTGAATTTTCAAGGTATGCTCACCCTTTGTTAGCCCTTTTATAATAAATGCAGCCGTGGATATCTTTTCTGTCCGTCGACCATCTACTATAACATTAAGATGGCCCTCACCTTCCTTCTTACGGCCACCACTTTGTTTAAATAAAAAATTTGAGATAATACATTCGAGATATACATCATTTCCCCTAACATGGTGATTCACATGCAGAGTTCGTTCTGATTGGATCGACAAGTTTTCAGTAATCATAGCCTCAACCGGAACTTCATGTATATAAAAATAAAGGAAACTTAGAAAAAAAAGGGATAAAACAATCTTGTACAACTTTCAACCACTCCTTTTTCCTAGTTTTTCCTATCACATAACAAATATCCTGCATTCCCTAAAAAAAGCGACTCTTAAAGAGTCGCCTTGCGTTTAATCGCTTTGTCGCATACCTTGATACATTTGTAGCATGAAAGAGGCCATTTCTAAAGACTGGTTGAGTTTTTGCACTTTATGTGGAAGAGTCTGTTTGAAATACAATTTTGACTCCATCTCAAGGCTCTGAAAATCATTAGGATTCCTGGTTAATTTTCTGTACCAAATTGGGTTTTGACGTACAAAAGTTCGAATTTGTTTTTTTGTTTTGAGGTACTCATAGGTATCTTTTCGCATCATGCTCCTCCCTTCTCACCTAATCTTTTCGAAAGGCAAACGGTTGAGTATGTCGGTGCGAAGACTGCCCTTGATTCTGCTTTTCTTCTCCACGAAACTGATGGATGACTGCTTGAATCGTTGAAATGGCTTCACTTACATTTGAGATTTGCTGCTGAAGATTATTCATATCTGCATTTTTAAAGGATGAAAAGATTTTTCCGATAAAATCTTCTTTGTCTCGTTCTTCTGTCTTACTGTTACTATTTTTATATTTCTTCCACTTCTCATCATTTTCACCAAGTATATACCAATCTTCGTATACTTCTTGCCAATTAAGTGCTCCTTTTCGCACTTCCTGAACTAGAATTGGATGTTTTTTTACAAAAGATTTAAATTCTTGAACGGACGGATGAAGTTTTTTTCCCATACCAATCACCTCTTTTTCATACGAATGCCTACTATAGTTTATCTTTAATAAATTGATTTGTTCGCCCATTTTAAATTGCACTAAGCCCAATATAATTGATAAAATAAGAATAATAAAAATATTATGGATTTGAGGTAAATATCATGGAAGATCGTATCTTACAAAAATTACAGACATTCTTCGTTGAAGCAAACGAAGAAGAAAAACAGGCGTTAGAAAGGGTAATTGATGCCGTAATTCGTAAACAAACAAAACAAAATGGATCATATATTGGTGGCATACTACAAACAAGTCGAAAAGTCCTTGATGATCTAACCTATGAAATTACCATTCCAAATACGGAGCTAATTCAAAACCCATTAAAAATCGTCCATGGGGGAATTACAGCAACACTCCTTGATTCTGCTATGGGTTCAGTAGTTCACAATGTCCTCCCACATGACAAAGCAGCTGTAACAACTGAAATGAAAATTAATTATGTGGCCCCAGGAATAGGAAAAGAATTCCGCTGTGTCGCACAAATGATTCATAGAGGTTCAAAAATATGCGTGACTGAGGGTAGAGTATTCCGGGATGATGGAACATTAATCGCTCATGCTACAGGCAGTTTCTTTATCATTGATCGTCCAAACAAAAAATAACGAGGTGTAGGAATGGTTACAGCTATTGTCATTCCACTCATTATTGTCTATTTTTATGTACTTTCAAAAAAGGAAAGAAAGAAATACGAGGAAAGCTGGAAGGACCTTGAAAAAGTAAATGAAGAAGCGGTAATCAAAGGTAGAATTATCAGTAAAAATGAAGAAAAGCAACGCTATTATTATCATAAATTCGTTCATGTGACTGAGTTAAAAATAAAAACGTCCACAGGTATTATTAAAGCAAAACGGATTATTCCACTAAGGGGTGAATATAAACCTGCTCAAATTAATTTAGGTGATGAAATTTCATGTATTGGTGAATGGACAAAAGATCATTTCCAGTTCAACAAATATCAAATCTTAGTAAATAATAAGTAAGCAATACACCTAGATGCATTGCTTACTCCCATTTTTGAATAAAGTTTTGCGTGTAATATTTTTCGTATACCCCTACCCCAAGAAAGTTGTAGTCCTCGCTTAATAGAGTCTCGCGATGTCCTTCACTATTCAGCCATCCTTCAACAGCTGCAATACCGTCAACATATTTTGCTGCAATATTTTCTCCCGCAAGTTGATAGGTCACATCCCCATTAGCGAGTCGGTCAGCTAGCCCCCCGTTTGTCGGCGAGGTATGGTCAAAATATTCATTTGTACTCATATCTTTACTATGTAAATAAGCAACGCTAGCTAACTTTTCGTCTTGTTTTAATGTATGAAGTCCATGCCTAGTTCGTATCACATTGGTTATATCTAAAATTTGGGCTGAGTTTCCTTGTTCTATTTCCTTCCATTCTACCTTTGAAACTTCTTTTGCGGAAAGTAATTCTCCTCGATACGCTAATTCATAGGGACGCAGCTTAATCAGTGTCTCCCCATCTAAAAAACGAATGCTCGAAATCTCATTCGTAAATGTATCCACATATACTTGTACATAAACATTCCCCATCGCAATCAAGGGTCTAGCCTTCATTTCTTCTTCAGTTAACTCAAATCGATATGGATTTTTATTCACATTCAAAGAGATTTTAGGTTTTATTAAGCCTTTTGAATGTAACTCTGCAACAGCTTGTCCAATTTCAAATGGTTCAACTTGTACATCATTTCCTGTTCCAAACACGGTAACAACACGATCATTTTCAATCCCCACCTGGATATAATTTTGAGGGGTAGAGTTGTACACCCACCAATTATAATCATAGGATGAACGGTCTATTCGGTCGGGCTCACCAAGTATTTCTACTATTTTTGAACTCTCCACTCCAATGTATGAATAGAGCCCTTCAAATTGATGAATCTCCTGTTGATAAGGTAAAGTGGTTTTTTCAGGATTTTCATGGCTTGATAACAACTTATAATTGTTCATTCCATTCACTATTTCTGTTCTTCCATATTTAATAGAAATATAATAAATGCTAGAAGCTAAAAGTATGATAGTAACTACAATCTTAGCTATTTTCAGAAGAACCACTTCCTAACATCAATCTTTTTCTATCATGTATATTAAACTTTTCCTAGATTTATGCGATTAATGTAAGAAGAATAAAACAGGCACCAATTTGGTGCCTGTTAATTTAGTGTAATTGGTCTTGTTCAGATATATCACTTAATGCTTCTCCTGCATGTGTATCAGACATTTTATTTGTTGCCAAGTCACCTAATGATACAATCCCAACTAATTGACCATTCTCAACAACTGGTAAACGTCTAATTTGATGTTTTGCCATCAATTCGGACGCTTGTTCAAGTGACGTATCAGGAGAACATGTAACAAGATTATCACTCATCACATTTGTTACTTGATTGGAGCCTGATCTTTTTTCAGCATACCCTCGTACAACTAAATCTCGATCAGTAATCATTCCGATTAATTTTTGATCTTCTAAGATAGGAATTGCACCAACATCTAAATCCTTCATTTTAACTGCTACTTCATACACATTATCAAGGGGAGTACAATATTCAACTTCAGTACTCATTACATCACGAACAGATTCCATTGTATCCTCCTTATTAACACTCACTTTATTATCTTATTTACCAATAAACATTTGTGTCCAATAATGTCTTTTTGAACCACCTTCTGCATACCCTACACCAATATGAGTAACATCTTGCTTTAGAATATTTGCCCGATGCCCAGGGCTGTTCATCCACGCATTTACAACTTCTTGAGGTGTTCTTTGTCCAGCGGCTATATTTTCAGCTGCTGTTCGATAAGAAATCCCAAAGTTGCGCATCATCGTAAATGGTGAGCCATATGTAGGTGAAGTATGGTCAAAATAATTTCGATCTCTCATGTCTACAGATTTATAACGTGCCACACGTGAAAGTTCCCAATCAACCTTTAATGCAGGTAATCCATATTTTGCACGTTGTTGATTAGTTAACGAGATAACTTGATTTTCAATGCTTTTAACATTTTCCAGAATTGGAATTGTTACCTTTTGACCAGGATAAATGAGGTTAGGGTTTTTAAACTGAGGGTTTGCTGAAATTATTTCAGACAAACCAACTTGATAGCGAACAGCGATTTTCCATAAAGAATCACCAGGCTGTACGGTATATGTAGTCGTACCTTGTCCATTTGCAATCATTGGACTACCTAAAATAAAAAATAAACCTGTAATGATTAAAAGAAATTTCTTCATCTTATCCCTCCTTTCCCTGTTAGTTTGACCAAATCTTTAAAAATTCCACATAAAATAATTTTTTATTTTTCGTGACATATTAATGTCAAACGTTGCAACTTGTATCTTTTCGTACTATTATTATACTGAGAACATATAAATCGTTGTTTGACGGTTTTTGGAGGGATATTAAATGAGATTTGAAAATACGGGGATAGAAAACGTAACAATTGAATTACCAAGATTAACTGACATAATGAGATCAGAAGGTTTTATTCTTGCAGGTCAGTGGGATTATGAGAGAATTACATACGACCGTAAATTTGAGATTAAAGGCGATATTTACTACCTTCGTGTACAAGGTCATGCAGTTGAGGGAGTAATCGAAGAAAATGCAACTGATGCAGTCATTAAACTACTAACACCTTTCGTTGGTAAGTACTATTATCCACATGGTGTTGAATATGGCGAAGATGAAGTTTTCCCTAAAACATTAGTAGATCAATGTGAACGCATCTTAGCGAAAGTGAAAGAAAATATAGATGCGGTTGTAAACGCATAATAATGAAAAGTGAAAGACGCCCGATTTTCGGCGACAAGCTTCAGACATTCGTAGACAGAAGGTGATTTTACCTTCCGAAGCGATTGACTAGCTTTAGAACCGATGGCGAATAGAACTAAACAAATTGCATATAAAAAGGAACAGTCAAAAACTGTTCCTTTTTTTACGTTGTTGTTAATGGTTGTGTATTAGTAAGCCCTTCAACTTTAATGGTAAGACTAGATAAACTAATCCCAGTCATACTTTTTATTTCATGCAAAATTGCTGCTTGCAGGACTTCACATGTCTTTTTGATTTCTAAGCCGTATTCAATGGCAATTTTTACCTCAAGGGCAATTCCTTCTTCTTCATTTTCGATTACGGTAATACCGTTTTTATGAAAATTCCGATTAAGAATTCCAGATACCCCATCCTTTAATCCTGATACAATCGTAACCCCTTCAATATCTTCGGCGCAAATTGAAGCAATCATTGCTAATACATCATTCTTAATATAAAGCGAACCATTTTCTAATGCTTTTCTTACCACCCCAACCACACTCCTTCTCAATTTCAAGACCACCATGGTTACTCCTACCATATGCATTAAGGAATGAATTGGGCACTAGTCTAGAAAAATCTTTTCATATTATTTATTACGCATATACGACTTACCGCCCTTTTATAAGTCTTACAGGAAGTGAGTCATAAGGATGTTGCTACAAGTGTGACGTTCTTAGTCTTTGGACTTACTGCCTCAAAAAGTTCCTCTGAAAAATTGTGGCATCCACCAGAGGCTTAAACATTTAGCAGAAGTTTTACTTTGCTAAATATAATTAAATAACTTTACGGAGCTCCCAAGTCAAAAACTTACCATCCTTTTTTGTACATCTCATTCCTAGCTTTTCAAAAAGTTGGATGGATTGATAATTACTATCACTACATTCCATAAGTACTTTTTTGGCATCCGCTTGTGTCACTAGCCAATCAATTAAAGCGTCCACCGCTTCATAGGTTAAGTTCGTTTTTTGATAATCTCGATTCATTGTATACGTCAATTGGACATTACCTTTCTTATCTGGTTTTCCATGAAGATAAATATCACCAATAATCCGTTTATCGGCATAATTAATGATTAACCATAAACCCCAGCCATACTGATTCTCATCCTTCTCAAGCTTTTCTATATAAAACGGAAGAATACCTGTTATTAATGGAGATGGCCAATTTTGTGGAATCGTTATAGGTGATCGTTTTTCAAGTTCTTTGCGATGAAAAACTAATGACTTGGCAATATCCAAAGAACATGGAACCAATAATAAGTTTTCTGTAAAGATCTCAATCATCCTTAACACTCCCCTCTAAGAAAGATAAAGTTATGTGCATAGAATAACAAAATAAAAAGGTGCTCTAGAATATTGTATTCTAGAACACCTTATACATATTACAAACAATCCATTCTACCATTTTTTAAAAACCTAAAATTGCTTTTAACATCGATGTTGTTTCTCCGCCCTTATAAAAGACATACAACAAGAGATAAACCGCTACACCTGTCAACGCTGTAAAAAACCATATGATACTTGTGATGGGACCCAGCTTACGATGCTTTGCAATTTTGTTTTTAAAGCCGAGGTATAATGTAATCACTCCAAATATTGCACCTGTTGTTGCCAAGAAAATATGAAAGATTAAAAATATCGTATAGTATATTTTAACATCGTCAGGCCCGCCAAATGAAGTATTTCCGACAAATACCGTTCTTGACATATAGATAATGAAAAAAATCAATGCAAAAATAGCAGCGGTCGTCATCGCTCTTTTATGTGCATCAATTCTTTTTTGTTTAATCAGATACCAACCGATGGCAACTGTTACTGCACTTAAAACAATAAAAGTGGTGCTCACTGTAGGCAGAATCGGTAAATTCATAGTAAACCTCTCTCACATCGTTCTCTCTATATTTTTGATTAGTTCGTTTGGGGCTTGAGTAATTGCTCCTCAAGTAATTTTTCTTCCTCACGTTCCTTACGAACCCATTCAAAGAATACTTTCCCTAGTAAAATCGCATAAACAAATTCTTGAATAATTTTCATAACAACCCCGCCAGTACGTTGGTCTTCAAGTGGAGGCATGAAATTAAACATCTCTGGCCCGGTAAGATTAAGACTGGCTAGCATTGAGGCTGGTACACAAAGCTCTAGAGCAGTTACCCATGACCCAAGCTCGGTATATGTTGAATACATAGCTACATCTGAAAAAATAATAAGTGCACATGCAGGTGTTAATAACATACCGTCGGCAAAAATATAACCAACTTTTTTAAGTCCACTCAACGTGTTCCACTCTTCTAATTTATTAACTAAAGGCCACCACATAAAAAAAGCAGCAATAAAAATAAATGTCGTTGTTGCAGCATGAATGAACACATTTGTCTTTACAAAGTCAAAAATGAGTGGGATATGATATAAGGAAAATGAACCGTTAAATACAACTAAAGCAATTAATGGCTTAGTGAAAAATCTAAAAATTGGCTTTATTACGTTGAAGTTTATAAAGGTTCTCCATAACCAATTAGGCACTCCCAAAATAAAAAAGGTCGGTACAATTAAATATAGTGTAGCCATTTGCGTCATATGAGCAGTCATAGTCATATGACCTAGTAAATCAATCGGACTTCCCTTACAAAAATAAAGCAGTGCGATTCCGATCACAAATAAAATCTTTGTTTTTATTGAAGTAGGTTCAGAATGAGCAAAACGATGTCTCCATGGACCAACAATCATAAAATATAGAATCGTAATGACGATAAGCGATACTAAAAAATAGGGACTCCATAATGCCCGAAAACCAAAGATATCGATAGACATCTCTATCTCACCTCTCTTAATAATATAAACAATGTACACATACTATTAATTATACCTTTAGGGAAATAGTCATGCAAACAAACCATTTATGAACTTTTAGTGTCTAAAAAAAGAAAGCCGGCATTATACCGACTTTCTCCTACTTTTACCACCAAATAATTGTTGTGAAGCAAAGAACAGTTACAGCAGCGATTAATATTCCTGAGAACAGGAACATTTTTGGTGCTTCATGTCCTTTATGATTCATATGCATGAAATAATACAATTGTAAAATAACCTGAATCACTGCTAGAAGTAAAATAAATGGTACAACGAACCATGGTGAAAATTGTTCAGACCCAACTGCTATAAATGCAATGATAGTAAGGAAAATCATGAGAGCAAAAGAAATAACATGCTGCTTCATTTCTTCCGCACTCTTTCTTCTGCGATAGGCTAAATCAACATTTGTGTTATTAGTATTATTTGCCATGTGTTTATCCCACCATTCCCATTAAATATACAACAGTAAAGATGAACACCCATACTACGTCTATAAAGTGCCAGTAAAGGCTGAAGACATAAAACTTAGGTGCATTGTATAGATCTAATCCACGGTTAGCGTTTCTAATCATGATTGTTAGAGCCCAACATAGTCCAAATAGTACGTGAGCACCATGAGTTCCAACAAGTAAATAGAATGCAGAACCAAATGCACTGCCCGTGATTGTATGACCTAAATGTACATAATGTTTAAACTCATAGATTTCTAATCCAAGGAAAGCTGCACCTAGAAGTACAGTTAGCCCTAACCAAAGTTGCATTTTCTTAAAATTAAAGTTCTTCATATGGTACATAGCGTACACACTAGTTAATGAACTTGTTAAAAGGATCATTGTCATTGTAAAAGCAAGTGGTATCTCAAACAAATCTTGAGATGATGGTCCTGTACCATTACTTTTGTTTAGTGCTAAATAAGTTGCAAATAGGGATGCGAATAAAACTGTTTCTCCTCCAAGGAAGAGCCAAAAACCGATAAACTTATTTTTACCTTCAAGGGTCGCTTTTTCAGGCTCTGCAGGGAAAGTTTCAGCTGTTAATTTTTCTTCTGCATGCATTATGCCTCAACCCCTTTCTTGTCATCATCATCCATTAAATCCGCTTTGTGAATATGGTATCCATGATCATCAATAATTGAACGTAGGAACATAGCCCCAAAAGTAATAATTCCACCAATGATCATGACTGGAACTGACCAGCTTGCGCCATCTGGATGGTGTAAGAAACCGAATGCTGCAATGAACAGTCCTAAAGATATGATGAATGGTAAGATTGAACGATTTGGCATATGAATGTCTCCAAGTGGTTCAGCTGGAGTCATTTCTTTTTTACCTTGCATTTTTTCAACCCATAAAGGATCTAATCCACGAATTAAAGGTAATTGCTTAAAGTTATATTCTGGTGGTGGTGATGCAATAGCCCATTCAAGTGTACGGCCATCTCCCCACGCATCTGCTGATGCTTTTTCCCCTTTAATTGATGTGATTACAACATTGTAAAGAAGAACAATTACACCTAATGCCATGAAAATAGCACCAATTGAACTGATTAAGTTTCCAAGTTCCCAACCATGGTTTGGTAAGAATGTGAATACACGACGTGGCATACCCATTAAACCAAGGAAATGTTGGATAAAGAAAGTTAAATGGAAACCAATTAAGAATAACCAGAAAGTTACTTTTCCAAGAGTATCGTTAAGCATTTTACCAAACATTTTTGGCCACCAGTAGTGTGCCCCTGCAAATACTGCAAGTACAACCCCACCTACGATTACATAGTGGAAGTGAGCAACAACGAAGTAAGAATCGTGGTACTGATAGTCTGCTGGTGCAGATGCTAACATAACCCCTGTAACTCCACCCATGATGAATGACGGAATAAATGCAGCTGCATATAACATTGGTGTTGTAAATTTCAATGAACCGCCCCACATTGTAAAGAGCCAGTTAAAGATTTTAATACCAGTCGGTACAGCAATTGCCATTGTAGCAACCGCGAAAATTGCGTTCGCAATTGGTCCTAGACCTGTTGTAAACATGTGGTGAGCCCACACCATGAATCCTAAGAAACCAATTAATACTGTTGCGAATACCATTGAAGAGTATCCGAATAGTCTTTTTCTTGAGAACGTAGCAAAAATCTCTGAGAAAATACCAAACGCTGGAAGAATTAAGATATAAACTTCTGGGTGACCGAAGATCCAGAATAAATGCTCCCAAATAATTGTGTTTCCGCCCATTGATGGAACGAAGAACGCAGTACCAAAGATACGGTCAAACATCATTAATAACAACCCAACAGTTAATGGAGGGAATGCGAATAATATTAATGCTGATGCAACAAACGTAGTCCATGTAAATAATGGCATACGCATATAAGTCATACCAGGTGCTCTCATAGTGATAATTGTCGCTAAGAAGTTAATACCACCTATTAAAGTACCAATACCTGAAATTTGAAGACCAAGTACATAGAAATCAATACCATGACCTTCGGAATGTAATGCTAGTGAAGCATATGAAGTCCAACCTGCATCAGGTGCGCCATCCATAAACCAACTTAAGTTTAAGAATACCCCTCCAAAGAAGAATAACCAGAAACCTAAAGCATTAACAAATGGGAATGCAACGTCACGTGCGCCAATTTGAAGCGGCATGACAGCATTCATAAATCCTAATAATAACGGCATGGCTGCCAAGAAAATCATTGTTGTACCATGCATTGTAATGATTTCATTAAAAAAACCAGCAGTTACAAAATTATTGTCTGGTACAGCAAGTTGAATTCGAATAATAAGAGCTTCGATTCCTCCTAAAAGGAAGAAGAATCCACCTGCTATTAAATAAAGCTTAGCAATCTTTTTATGGTCAACGGTTGTTAAATAATCCCATAAAGTAGCGCCAAACCCTTTTTTCTGAGCTACAGTACTCACAATGTGACCTCCTTATTCAATTATTTCTTATCTTAATCTTCGACACTAAGGCCCATTAGATATTCAGCTAAAGCATCTAAATCTTGATCTGATAAACCTTTATTATCATAGGTTCCTGTCATGTTGTTACCCGGCTTAATTGACTCAGGATCCTTCAACCAATTTTTTAAATTTTCTTTGTTGTATTCTAATTTTCCAGCAATACTAGAGCGATCACCGAAGTTCGCTAAGCTCGGTGCTGTTGGACGCTTTTCACCTGGATTGATTGCATGACAAGAGATACAGCCGTTTGCACTGAATAATTCTTCCCCAGCTTTTGCAACATCATTCGCAGGAACATGTTCTGCATCCTTAGCTACAACCATTTTGTCGATCCACTGATCAAATTCAGCACGTGGAACTGGTTTTACTTTGAAATCCATTAATGCATGGGAAGGTCCACAGAGTTCAGCACACTTACCATATAATAAGCCGCCAGCTTCATCTGTACTCTTAGAGTTAAACTCTAGCCAGAATTTGTTTGTGTTATCTGTGTTTGTATCTAGTTTTCCACCTGCAGCTGGAATCCAAAATGAGTGTTTAACATCAGAAGAAATAAGTTCAAAATATACTTTTTCGTCAGTAGGAACAACTAACTCTTGAGCAGTGACAATACCATGGTCTGGGTATTCAAATTCCCACCAATATAGATTAGCAGTTACTTTAACTACTACTGCGTCCTCGTCTCTTGTCCCCTCTTCCATCGCTTTTACGTCAGCTAATTCAAAAGTAGCAGATACTGTTGGAACTGCTAATACTAAAAGTAAAAGAATCGGTATAACAGTCCAAATGATCTCTAAAGTGTGATTTCCTTCGACTTGCTTAGGAATCTTGTTTTCATCACCTTTTCTACGTCTGAATTTTACTAAGGCGATAACGAAGATAATTGTAACTACTGCAATAACGATGACCATGATCAATGTTGCTAGGATCATTAAATCGTACTGCATTTTCGCAACTTCCCCTGCTGGGGAAAGTGCAGAAACGAATGGTTCCCCACACCCTGCTAACAGCAGCGCCATGAAACTAAACAGTGTGAACAAGCGCACTTTTGGTAGCCATTTTTTCATAGCTTAATCAAACCCCTCTTTCAATAATATTTTGCTACTATCTTTATTGATAAAGATATTAAATCCTTCTACTTGTATATAGAAGAATTATTTATATTTTGAAACCCACTTACACTAATGTAACGATTATCATTGTTACAAACATAATCGTTAAGTAGTTAAGTGAGTAAACAAACATCTGTTTTGCCCATTTGATATCATCTTTCTTTTTAAAACCACTAATACCGAGGACTAACCACCCGATATTTAGGAGGGTTGCAATTGTTACAAATAGGCCTCCTAAAGAAAACATATAAAATGGAAGTGGGATCAAGCATAGAACCCAAATCATGATTTGTCTCTTTGTCATTGCAAACCCATGAACAACCGGCAACATCGGAACTCCCGCAGAACGGTATTCTTCAACTCGTCTCATAGCAAGTGCTAAAAAGTGCGGCGGTTGCCAGATAAACATAATAAAAAACAAGAGCCACGCTAGAACGTGTAATTCTGGATCAATCGCTGCCCACCCAATAAGAGGAGGTACAGCCCCAGATATACTTCCAATTACGGTATTAATTGTATATCTACGTTTTGACCACATTGTATATAAAACGATATAAGAGAAAACCCCAATTAATCCAATCACTGCAGCAGTAACTGTAGTGAGAAGTAGAAACCCAGTTCCTATTAGTATGAGTATTAATCCCAATACTAAAACATGTTTAGGATTAATTCTACCGGTTACAGTTGGACGTACTTTTGTACGTTCCATTACATGGTCAATATCTCGATCATAATAATTATTCACCGCACAGGAACCAGCTATAACCAACGCAGAACCAACTAGCGCATATATAACGATATCGATTTCCTGCAAAAAGCTTTGACCCGTAAAGAACAAGGCAAGCCATACACCCGTAAAGGCGGTTATTAGATTGGAATTTACAATCCCAATTTTTATGATTGCTAGGAAATCCTTAAAGGCAGTGGTTCGATATTCCTGATCACGATTTTTTTCATTCTGTATCTTTTCATCTGCACTAAGTACAGACCTTGTCGTCGTCATCATGAAGCCTCCTTATTTTAATAACGATACTTTCAAACATTGCATACAGCAATCTTATCAGCCTCATTCTTTTCAATTAATGAACGTGATACCATCATTCTGCACTATCTTCAATCTTAAAAAACGCAATAATAAAAATAAAGCGTTTTCGAGATGTGAGGTATGTATAAAAAGTACAAGTTTTATGTTATCCAGTTTATTATGTTGTAGATATTATAAATTATATTAAAAAATACCCTTTCTGTATATTAAATCACATTTTTTAGTTTTTTTGTGAACATTTAGTTAATAATTTATGACTTTTTTGTGACCTTTAAATGACCGCAAAACCGCTATTTAAACACTATTATCACTATATTAATAGTGTTAATCCCTTGTTTATAGCTACTTGTCGAAATGTAAAACAATTCCCCTATCTATTTCTAGCAAACTCCTTCATAATTTTCAACCTTTTTTACTACAATAATAAATTTTTTTCAATTTCATGCGGGTTGTAAACAAATCGTAAATTGTGTAATATCGATAATAGTGTTCCTTTGAAATTTATCTATTCTTTAGGTATGATAAATATCGTAAAAATATAGGTAGAATATAGGGACATCTGCAAAGTAAAGTTAAATACTAGACAATGTTATAGTTTTATAAAAGTAAGAAGGTGATTTTTTGAGCCGTTCATTAAAATGGTTATCGGTTTTAACAACGATCGGTATGCTATTTGTGTTAATCGGTGGTGCTCTTGTAACGAAAACAGAGTCAGGAGCTGGTTGTGGAGATTCATGGCCATTATGTCATGGGCAGTTAATCCCTGAAGAAATAACATTTGAATTAGTCATTGAACTAAGTCATAGGGTTGTTTCTGGAGTAGTAGGGATTTTAGTATTAGCTCTATCTATTTGGTCTTGGAAAGCAATCGGTCATATTAGAGAAACGAAATTTTTAGCATTTATATCTTTCTTTTTCTTAGTTTTACAAGGACTGATTGGTGCTGCAGCAGTTATGTGGGGGCAATCTGATATCGTACTGGCCCTTCATTTCGGGATTTCGCTTATTTCCTTTGCTTCTGTATTATTATTGACGTTACTTATTTTCGAGATTGATAAAAAGTTTGATGCCGACTCACTGGTGATTGACAAAAAACTACAAACTCAATTTTACGCCATAACAATCTACAGTTTAGTTGTTGTATATACCGGTGCACTCGTGAGGCATATTGGCGCTTCTCTTGCTTGTCCCGATTGGCCTGTGTGTACTTACAACAATATCGGCTTCCCCACTCAAATTCATGAATGGGTTCAAATGGGGCATCGGGCATTAGCTGGTGTATTATTCATTTGGGTATTGTACCTTTTCATCCGCATTTATAAGCACTATAAGCATGAAAAAGTTCTCTATCGCGGCTGGATGATTGCTCTTGGTTTAGTTTCTATTCAAGTTACTTCAGGGGCCGTCATTATATTTTCCAGACTAAATCTATTTATTTCTCTAGCACACGCTTTATTTATTGCTTGTTTATTTGGAGTATTTAGTTACTTCATTCTATTATCTTCAAGAAGCAAGAAAAATGAAGTGGCACTAAGATTAGAAGCTGAGAAAGCGAATGAAGACTCTATAAATGGAAATCAAACAATTACAGTGCAATAAGCTAAAAATCCGAGGATGCTCTCCTCGGATTTTTTGCATAATTTAAGCCCCAAAGTAAACTTTGGGGCTTTCTTTGGTTATTTTGTAAGTTCAAGTAAGAGATCGCCTGTTTGAATAGCTTCACCGTTTGCAACGTGAATATCCTTCACTATTCCAGTGTAAGGTGCTTGTACAGTAGTTTCCATCTTCATGGCTTCTGTAATCATGAGATGGTCCCCTTTATTCACCTTGTCACCTTTTTCAACTAATACTTTTATCACCGTACCTGGCATTGTTGCGCCAATATGGTTTTCATTATCGCGATCAGCTTTTAGCTTCGCCACAACTGTTGATTTAATATTTGTATCTTTAACGATTACTTCACGTGGCTGACCATTCAATTCAAAATAGATAACCCTAGTACCATCTGGTTGAGCTTGACCTACTGAAACAAGCTTAACAATTAATGTCTTTCCTTGTTCAATCTCTACTTCAATTTCTTCTCCAAGTCTCATTCCATAAAAGAAAGTAGGTGTATCTAACATTGAAATATCGCCAAATTGCTCAAACATTTTTTGATAATCCATAAATACCTTTGGATACAACGCGTAAGAGATCATCTCTTTATTCGTTACATCGCGGTGTAAGCTATGTGTTAAAGTATCTTTTATCTCGCTAAAATTAACAGGCTCTAGTAATTCTCCAGGGCGAACTGTAATTGGTTCGCGTCCTTTAAGGATAATTCGTTGAAGTTCCTTAGGGAAACCACCATGAGGTTGACCTAAAAATCCTTCAAAGAGTTCAACTACTGAATCAGGGAAATCTAGTGTTTCTCCTCTTTCATAAATATCATCTTCAGTGAGATTGTTTTGAACCATGTAGAGAGCCATATCTCCAACTACTTTTGAAGAAGGGGTTACTTTAACAATATCTCCAAACATATCATTTACACGACGATACATTTCTTTAACCTCTTCCCATCTTGTACCGAGGCCAACTCCCTTAGCTTGTTGTTGAAGGTTACTATACTGTCCTCCTGGCATTTCATGCTGATAGATTTCAGTATGTGGCGATGTCATCCCACTTTCGAAATCTTGATAATATTTACGAACTCCCTCCCAATAACGTGCAATCTCTTCATATGCCGTTACAGAAAGTTCAGGTTTTCTAGCTGTCCCTTCTAATGCATATAATAATGAGTTTGCACTTGGTTGAGACGTGAGGCCAGCCATTGAGCTCACTGCTACGTCAACAATATCAACTCCAGCTTCAATTGCTTTTGCATACGTAAATAGTCCATTCCCACTCGTATCATGTGTGTGTAAATGAATAGGAATTGAAACTGTTTCCTTCAATGCAGAGATTAAAGTATAAGCCGCTTGTGGCTTAAGTAATCCTGCCATATCCTTAATTCCAAGCATATGTGCACCTGATTGCTCAAGCTCCCTTGCTAATTCTTTGTAATATTGTAAATCATATTTTGAACGTGTTGGATCTGTTATGTCACCTGTATAACAAATCGCAGCTTCTGCAATTTTTCCATTGTTACGAACAGAATCGATAGCAAGTGTCATACCCTTAACCCAGTTCAAGCTGTCAAATATACGGAATACATCAATTCCTGATTCTGCTGATTCTTTTACGAATTCACGTATTAGATTATCTGGGTAATTTTTGTAACCAACCGCATTTGATGCTCGAAGCAACATTTGGAATAAAATATTTGGTGCTTGCTTGCGTAATGTAGCAAGACGGTCCCATGGTTCTTCATTTAAGAAACGGTATGCCACATCAAATGTTGCTCCACCCCACATCTCAAGTGAGAATAATTCTGGTAATAATCTTGCAGTTGGATCTGCAATATGCTTAATATCATTTGTCCTAAATCTAGTTGCTAGTAATGATTGGTGTGCATCACGGAATGTTGTATCAGTGAAGAGAACTTGTTTTTGTTTTTTCACCCAATTCACTACGCCTTCTGGACCATGTTGGTCTAGAATTTGTTTCGTTCCTGAAGGGACTGGTTCATTATGTTTTACTTTTGGTAAAAACGGCTTATCAAACACAGGCTTTCTTTTCTTTTCAACACCAGGGAAACCGTTAACAGTTACATTTCCGATATAGGAAAGCATTTTTGTACCACGGTCCTTTGGTTTAGGAAAAATGAATAGCTCAGGTGATGAATCAATAAAGGATGTATCGTATTCTCCGGATAGGAATTTTTCATGTTTAACAACGTTTTCTAAGAACGGGATATTTGTTTTAATTCCACGGATTCTGAATTCCTTCAAGTTTCTGACCATTTTGGATGCAGCTTGTTCAAAAGTTAAGGCCTGAGTAGATAACTTAACTAATAAAGAATCATAATATGGTGTGATAACTGCACCTTGGAACCCATTTCCTGCATCAAGACGAACACCAAATCCGCCACCACTTCGATAAGCACTAATTTTACCTGTGTCAGGCATAAAGTTATTTAATGGGTCTTCTGTTGTAACACGGGATTGAATTGCATACCCATGTGTTTTGATATCTTCTTGTGCTGGAATGCCAATCGCATTACTGTGTATCGAATGACCTTCAGCAACTTGTATTTGTGTTTGTACAATATCAATACCTGTAATCATTTCTGTAATTGTATGCTCAACCTGTACGCGCGGGTTTACTTCAATAAAGTAAAACTCATTATTCGCAACTAAGAATTCAACAGTTCCAGCATTCAAATACTGTACATTTTTCATTAATTTAACAGCAGCTTCACAAATATCTTGGCGTAATTTCTCTGTTAAAGATACACTTGGCGCTACTTCAACAACTTTTTGATGGCGTCGTTGAACAGAGCAATCGCGTTCATATAGATGAACAATATTACCTTGACTGTCACCGATAATTTGAACTTCAATGTGTTTTGGATTTTCAATAAGCTTTTCGATATAGACTTCATCATTACCAAATGCAGCCTTAGCTTCTGATTTAGCACGTTCGTATGACTCTTTTAATCCTGCCTTGCTACGGACAATCCGCATTCCACGTCCGCCACCACCAAGAGATGCTTTGATAATGACTGGATAACCGTGTTCTTCTCCAAATCGCACTGCCTCTTCCAAATTCTTCAATGGTCCATCACTACCAGGAATAACTGGGATCTCCGCTTTTTCCGCTTGATGTCTAGCTTTTACCTTGTCTCCAAACATATCTAAATGAGTAGATTTAGGTCCAATGAAAATAATATTCTCTTCTTCACATCTTCTTGCAAAATCAATATTTTCAGATAAGAATCCATAACCTGGATGAATCGCATCTACGTCATTTTCTTTTGCGATTTCAATAATCCCTTCAATATCCAAATATGCATCAATTGGTTTCTTTCCTTCACCAACTAAATAAGCCTCATCAGCCTTATATCGATGATAAGAGCCTGCATCTTCCTTCGAATATATTGCAACTGTACGAATATGCAACTCCGTACAAGCCCTGAATACACGTATTGCGATTTCTCCCCGATTGGCAACTAGTACCTTCTTGATGCGTTTCTCCATATAAATCCTCCTTTAAATAAGAACGTAAATTTATCATCAACATATAGATAATGGTTATCTATAAGAGACATAGTTTTTTTGATAAGTACGAGCTGGTTGATTTTGTGGCTTCTTTTCTTTTGTACTATACATAGAATGATAGTTTGTAAACATTGAAACATTGATCAGAATCCCCATGGATGCCATTAATAGCAATAATGAAGAACCTCCATAACTAATAAATGGTAATGTAACTCCAGTGATCGGAATAAGTCCTGTCAAACCACCTAAATTGATAAAAGTTTGAATGGCAACCATAGATGATATACCGACTGCAAGTAAACTACCAAATGGGTCAGTACATTTTCTAGCAATTTGAAATCCTCGTAAAACAATATATGTTAATAATAATAATACAAATAATACTCCAAATAAACCTAATTCCTCTGCAATAACTGCCATTATGAAATCTGTATGGGCTTCAGGGAGATAATTAAACTTTTGGATACTTTGTCCAAGCCCCAGGCCTTTCCACCCACCAGCTCCTAGAGCAATGTATGAGTTTACCAATTGATAACCATTTTTTTCATCCTCAAATGGATGCATAAAACCTAAAAAACGGCCCATTCTGCCTTCAGATAATATCCCATCTGATAAAATATATAATAATGGTGATAAAATAACTGCTGTTATTAGGCCAAGTAATATCAACTTTCCTAAGCTTCTTAGATTCATTCCTGAACATAAAATAATGGATAAAGCAATTAATCCTATAATAAAGGCCGTTCCATAGTCAGGCTGGATTGCTACTGTCATACATATACAGAGAGTAAAAATGATTGGCGGCATAACTGCTATACCAAATTGGTTGATATATGCTTGTTTCTTAGAATAGACTGCAGCAAGATAAATAATAACACTTAGCTTTGTAAACTCGGAGGGCTGAATCCCCCTTGCTCCTACCATTATCCAGCTTTGTGCATTATTAGCTGTGTGTCCAACGACAAATACTAATAAAAGCATCGCAACTGAACCTAGGACAATTATAAGAAGAATTTTTTTTGTGGCATATAGTTTATAAGGTAGAATCATGGTTACAAAAAATGCAACTGCACCTACTAGTAAGGCCATTCTTTGTCTATCAAAAAAGAATGATGGGTTTTCTCCAAACTTAGGGGCTGAGGCAATGACCATGCTTGCACTATAGACCATGACTAGTCCAAAACAACATAAAAGAAAAACAGCAAGGACTAAAGTATAATCATATGATTTTAAAATTTTCTTGAGCATTGGGCATCTTCCTCTAAATAGAAGGTATAATTATTTATTGTACTATATTTTTGCAATATATATTGCAAAAAACCTCCATTTTCTTTTAATCTTATAAACTATTAAAACAATATTAAGTGAAATCCTTTAATAAAAAATACTGTAAAACGGGAAAACTGTAAACCCAAATTATAAAAAAACTCAAATTATCCTAAAGTCATGATAATTTGAGTTAATTTATCTATAGATTTTTCCTACTTTCGGGTAGAAGCTTCATGTAGAACGGATAATTCACGCTCAAGTTTTGAGATGAGCTCTTTACCTTCATTGCTCTCTATTAATCCCAATCTTACCGCAAAGTCTATTTCTCTGGATAATCCGAACATTTGCGTATCCAGTACTTCTTCGTATAATGGGCATTGAGGCATAGTTAAATTATCCATTTGAACTTTAATAAGTTTTAATATTTTTTCAGCATCTGCTTGTAGTAAAGACAGTGCTTTTTCACGGTGATTCACCGAAATCTCTGAAGTCAATTCATAACCCCTCCGTTTGCGAAGCGATACCTAATCCTATCTATAAATATTAACCTGTATACAGTAAAATTGCAAGAATAAATAGAAAAGACTAGCACTCTTATAAATGGAACTAATTAACAATTAGGCAATTATCAGGTTTCACTCCAATAATAAAAGTCTGATACTTCCTATTACGTTTCAAAACCTCTATAATATGAATGAAAGGAATGATTTATCGATGATTATTATGATTGAAGGAAAGACTAAGTATAACATTACACTTGATCCTAGTGTGTGGATTTTTGATGATCGTAGAGTAGATTTACTTACATATTTCGATTCAAATCAAAAAGTGGAAGAAGATTTAAGCGAATACACAAAGTCAGTTTCAAAGCATTGGGATAGAGAAATCCGCGAAGGTGCGATTTACCCTCCTACTCTCAAAACAGAAAAGAAGTTTTTGAAAGAAAAAATATTAACCGGTACATATGGCATTCCATTTTGTGATTTTATTAAAAATGCAGAACCGTTAGAAGATGCCACAACCTTAAAAATTGTACAAAAAGAACAAGAAACTAAGATTCCATTAAGTGAAGCATATGATGCTATCCTTGGGTTTTCAAATGTAGGTAAACCATTACGTGAAGATGGTCCTGTCCATTTTTATTTTGGAGATGGTTCAAACCGTGAGAACCCAATAAAACATATAACTCGTTTTATCATTGAATAATTCAGAAATACGTAAGCGATATCCTCAACACCGACTAGCGCTGGAACCTCAACGAGGATGGTATGGCCACAGCAGGATGGTGAAGCCTGACTCGGGAGGCAATGCATTCGAGCTTAATATGAGAATAAAGCCTGTCACTAACCCTTTTAATCGAGGAAGCATGACAGGCTTCATACTTTAAAGAATATCTGCAGCTAATTGGGCAAGGCCAGATCTTTCTCCCTTAACTAATCGAATATGGCCACCTATTTTTTGGTCCTTAAACTTCTCTACCACATATGTTAACCCATTATTGTATTCATCCAAATAAGGATGGTCAATTTGTTCAGTATCTCCCATAAACACGATTTTACTTTTTTCCCCTACTCTAGTAAGGATTGTTTTTACTTCATGCTTGGTTAAATTTTGAGCCTCATCAATAATGATAAATTGCTCAGGGATGCTTCTACCTCGAATATAAGTCAATGCCTCCACCTCTATCGAACCCATTCCAGCTAAAATGGCATCAAGTTCTCCAGGTTTTTTTGTATTAAACAAATATTCAAGATTATCGTAAATTGGCTGCATCCACGGCCTAAGCTTTTCCTGCTTTTCTCCTGGTAAGAATCCGATATCTTTACCAACTGGGACGATCGGACGGGCTACTAAGAGTTTCTTATACTTACCCATATCCTCCGTCTGCATTAAACCAGCAGCAAGCGCCAACAAGGTCTTCCCTGTACCAGCCTTGCCTATTAAAGTCACCAATGGAATATCATCTCTTAACAACAGCTCAAACGCCATTGTTTGCTGCACATTTCGAGGTTTAATGCCCCATATATGATCCAGTTTAAAATTAAGCTTTCTAACTACTTTACCTGTCTTATCGACTATTCCAATAGCAGATGAGGAACCTCCAAGTGCGTCTTTTAATAAGATAAATTGGTTTGGATAAAATGGATGGTTAACTAACTCTGTAACATGAAGCTCCCCTTTTTCATAAAAAAGGTCAAGTAGGTTACGATTTATATAAATCTCGAGGAACCCCGAGTATATATGATCAACCTCAACGACGCGGTCATTTAAAAAATCTTCAGATTGTAGTCCTAATGCGTCTGCCTTAACACGAACCAGTGCATCTTTACTAACTAAGATTACCTGTTTCCCATTTTCTTTTTCTTGTTCTTCTAATGAGAGATTTTTGGCAACTGCCAAGATGCGATTATCATTTGTTTTTTCAACAAAGATATCTTGTAATTCATGGAAGGATCTGTGGTTTAATTCAATCCTTAGGCTTCCACCAGTTTCAAGCTGGATTTTTTCGTGGAGCTTCCCTGTTTTCCGCAAATTATCAATTAATTTTGAAACTTGCCTTGCATTTCTACCTATTTCATCCATATAACGTTTTTTTGAGTCTACCTCTTCTAAAACAACTGCTGGTATAACAACCTCATTATCTTCAAATGAATATATTGCTCTGGGATCTTGCAGTAATACATTTGTGTCTAATACATAAATTTTCCCCAAAATCACGCCTCCTACTCAAGTCGGTTTCATTTTTTGTTTTAGGAGTGAAACAGGTTATACATTCGTGTAAGAATTTTTTATTTTATTATATTAGTCATTCCTCTTTTTGTTCTAATAAGGACGACCATTGATAAAAATATATGTCTGAATGAATAAAGATAGAAGAATAATTGAACAATAAAAAAAGAAAACACATTGAGCGATAGGAGGCAAAACAGTGAGATATATTAATATCCTTCTGTTCTTAACTATAATTTTTATTATTTCTGGTTGTGGTACATCAAATAATGCTGGAGAAAATGAGAAAGATACTCGTGTAAAAGTTCAAAATTCAATTGAAAACCATGTTGACAGAAAAACAGGACAAGAAATAGCGAGTCATCTTGTCGAACTTGCGAGTAGTGTCCCAAACGTAAATGATGCAACTGCTGTTGTTCTAGGGAAGTATGCAATTGTCGGAATTGATGTAAATGCAAAATTAGAAAGGTCAAGAGTACAAACGATTAAGTACTCGGTTGCTGAAAGCCTGCAGCATGACCCTTACGGAGCAAATGCAATTGTTGTTGCAGACGCTGATACGTATGAACGTTTAAAACAAATGAAAAAGCAGATTGAAGATGGACGACCTGTTACAGGTATTTTGGACGAATTAGCACAGATTGTCGGCAGACTAGTACCTGATATTCCAAGCGATATAATTGATAATAACAATACAGAACCTACAAAAACAAATGACAGCCAGCTGAAAAAAGAAGAACAAAAGAAATTTGATAAAGAACAACAAGATCAGTCCAATAAAAAAATGGGTAATAAATAATGGTTGAATGTAATCACAGCACGAGAAGATGGTTTCTCGTGCTGCTTTTATTTATAAGTAATAGTTCTTAAGTTTTTTGATGATATGGGACTATTTTGTATAAGGTTCAATTTAATTTTACTTTCATTGTGTTTATGAAGGACTTTACGCATGGGGCCGACTTCCGCGTGGGACTTTCATCCACTCTTTGAAGGACTTTACGCATGGGGCCGACCTCCGCGTGGGACTTCATCCACTCTTTGAAGGACTTTACGCATGGGGCTGACCTTCGCGTGGGACTTCATCCACTCTTTGAAGGACTTTACGCATGGAGCTGACCTTCGCGTGGGACTTCATCCACTCTTTGAAGGACTTTACGCATGGGGTTGTGTCTCGCGCGGACTTCATCCTCTCTATGAAGGACTTTACGCATGGGGCTGCGCCTCGTGCAGGACTTCATCATCCTATAATCAGCATCTTCCAAACGTTATTTCAACTGGACCTTGTTTCATCCGATAGAAATAGTATTCTCTATAAAAAAGACAAACTTTGTCAGAAAAGTGTGTGTTGTTGTATAATGGGAAAAAGAAACTAGATAATACTAGAGGGGTTCATAAAAAATGAAAGTAAAATGTGTAATTTGTGATAAAATTGAAGACATCGAGGATGAATCAAGTCAAGCAAAACGTTTGAGAAATCGCCCAATTCATACATATATGTGCCAAGAATGCCATGACCGTATTGAAACAAGAACGATAGAACGAATCGCAACTAACAAATTCAAGTTATACCGTAAAAAGAAAACAGAGGATGATTGGTGGTAAAAACAAAAGTGCAAGCGCCTTTTTTAGAGGAACATCGACTACCTTCTGCCACGTCCTGTTGCAAACATCGATGTCAGCACTTCCTCGAAAATACTTTGCATTTTCTTCGTGCGATGAACATGTTCCCGACGCCTTTCATGTCCTGTGCAAGTCCGACGAGTACAAGAACAGACGTCTTGAAGATTGAACTTTGACCTTCCAGACGAATTAGCTTGTGACCTCGAGGGGCTATGCGCTGGAACAGTATGTAGCTGGGCAACATAACAGGTTATCCAGCTTAATATAAAAGCCGAGCTATGCGCTCGGCTTTTTGTTTTATTCGTAGTTATGGTATCTCTCGGGATGTTGCTGGATTTGATCGTGCATGATATCGATTAATTCAATCGGGAACCTTGCACTTTTTGCTTCCCCGTCAATTGTATACTTCACAAGATACATTACATCATCTTTTTCAATTTCGATGTCCTTCAGTTTAAACTCATTTACTAAAATATCCTCGAAAAGATCGAATGTTTCCTTTGCAGCTTTATCATCAGGTCGAGCTTCAGCCACAACTTTAATCGTTAACCAATTATAGATTGCATCCTGCAAGGATTTCATAAAATTGCCTCCTTATTTTACGCTTCACTTTTTTTTGATTGGTGAAGTCGAATTTTATAAATGATTAAAATAAGAGCGGCAATCGCCAATCCTTCTGCTATTGGTAAGAATGCACCTAAAAACGTTAAAATTGTACACCCTAAAGCAAGAAATAAATAAATCACAATATTTTTTAACAATGGCAACTTCTTTGCAAAACCTAACTTAAACACAATAATTGTTAAAAGCAAGATCACAATGTATAACATATTTGAACCGACACTGGGAGTTGTCGAACTATAGATTGTTTTTGCAACTGGCCACATGTGTTCGTATACATCCATTCATACCCCTCCTTCTCACACTTTCCTATTATCAAATGCGCCTTGGCGTATTTGCGCCCAGATTTTTTTCGAGCTTGCTCGAAAAATTTCCTTTAAAAAATCTGTGGCATCGGCCGAAGGCTTAACTTTATACAGCTGGGTTATGAACCCTGAATTAATTGTATATTTTTTACAGGTCCCCACTTAGAGAAGCAGAGAATTTTGCTGTATAAAGTTAAAGTATCAGAAAGGGACAAGGTTCACAACATTAATGATTCACTTCAGCAAGTTTTTTTCTTTTTGCTGCTTTTTCACGTTCATTTTTATCAAGAACTTTCTTACGTAAACGGATGGATTCTGGTGTAACTTCACAGTACTCATCATCGTTTAGGTATTCAAGTGATTCTTCTAATGACATGATGCGAGGCTTTTTCATTGTTGTTGTTTGGTCTTTATTCGCTGAACGCATATTTGTCATTTGTTTCATTTTCACGATATTAACGGTTAGGTCATTTTCACGAGTATGTTCTCCAACAATCATACCTTCATAAACTTCTGTACCTGGTTCAACGAAAATAGTTCCACGGTCTTCAACACCCATAATACCGTACTGAGAAGCTTTTCCTGATTCCATTGAAACAAGAACACCTTGTCTACGTCCACCAACATTACCAGAAGCCATTGGTTTGTAGCTATCAAAGGTATGATTCAATATACCAAATCCTCTAGTTAAAGTTAAAAATTCAGTTGTATAACCAATTAGACCACGTGCTGGAACCATAAAGATGAGTCGCACTTGACCATTACCATTATTAATCATATCTAACATTTCACCTTTACGAGCTCCAATCGACTCCATAATGGATCCAGTGTGCTCTTCAGGAACATCGATTTGAACACGCTCAACTGGCTCACAACGAACGCCATCAATATCTCTTACGATAACTTCTGGCTTCGAAACCTGAAGCTCATATCCCTCACGTCGCATATTTTCAATTAAAATTGATAAATGCAACTCCCCGCGACCAGATACAACCCATGCATCAGGAGAATCTGTGTTCTCAACTCGTAAGCTTACATCTGTTTGAAGTTGTGCACGCAAGCGCTCTTCAATTTTACGGGAAGTTATATATTTCCCTTCACGTCCAGCAAAAGGACTGTTGTTAACTAAAAACGTCATTTGTAGAGTTGGTTCGTCAATATGAAGCACTGGTAATGCATCTTGGTGTTCAATTGGACATACCGTTTCGCCTACATTAATATCTTCCATACCAGAAACTGCAACGAGATCTCCGGCTTTTGCTTCCTGAATTTCAATACGCTTTAAGCCCGAGAAACCAAATATCTTTGTCACACGGAATTGTTTAACACTTCCATCTAATTTCATTAAGGCAACTTGCTGTCCAACGTGCATAGTTCCTCTGAATACACGGCCGATACCAATTCTTCCAACATAATCGTTATAATCAAGCAATGCTACCTGGAATTGTAGTGGTTCTTCACTATTATCAACTGGAGCAGGGATATTTTCTAGAATACAGTTAAACAATGCTTCCATATTTTCATCTTGTTGATGTGGATCAGTACTTGCAGTTCCATTAATAGCCGAAGCATATACAACTGGAAATTCTAATTGTTCCTCAGAAGCATCAAGTTCGATAAATAAGTCAATTACTTCATCAACAACTTCTTCTGGTCGAGCAAAGTCACGGTCAATTTTATTTACTACCACAATAGGTGTAAGATTTTGTTCCAATGCTTTTTTCAATACAAAACGAGTTTGTGGCATACAGCCTTCATAAGCATCAACAACTAATAATACTCCATCAACCATTTTCATAATACGCTCAACTTCTCCTCCGAAGTCAGCATGTCCTGGTGTATCCATGATATTGATTCGCGTATCTTTATAATTAATCGCTGTATTTTTGGCGAGAATAGTGATACCACGTTCACGTTCTATGTCATTTGAATCCATTGCACGTTCCTCTACGTGCTCATTTGTACGGAATGTTCCTGATTGGTGAAGCATTTTATCAACCAGTGTTGTTTTTCCATGGTCTACGTGAGCGATAATTGCTATATTTCGTAAATCATTTCGTATTGTCACTATTTACACATCTCCTAGAATTAATTTAAGGATAAATTAATTTTACATTTTTTTACTTTCGAAAAGAACTGGAACTAAAACATTATATACCAAACAGTAGAAATAATACACATTTATCTGTAAAATAAATTATGGAAAGGGGCCCATACTATGAAAAACGTAAATTTGCCAATGCTCTTGTTTGCGATTACAACTGCAGTTTGCATTATGTTAATTGGAGTATCAATTGCTGAAAGAAGTCTGTTAGGTATTATTCTGTCTATTATTGCTGTAATTATTGTGACAGGTTTAGGATTTACCACAAAGAAAAAAATGCGTGAGAATGGCAGAATATAAATTCTGCTTTCCTCACGCTTTATTTTTGATATTATTTCCTTTTTAAAAATTGTGTAAAGATCTCTTGATGTAGATTCGGTCTTGCAACAAATACACTGTTTTCCTTTAAGAAGTTTAATGGCTCTCCATCAAGGGTTGTTACTACTCCACCAACTTCATTTAACAGAACTACACCAGCAGCAAAATCCCATGGTGATAAACGCATGGTAATATAAACATCAATCCTTCCAGTAACAACATAAGCCAGCTCCAGTGCAGCTGAACCATAAGAACGAGTTCCACGAACAGCATTGACGATCGGTATCAATATTTTTGGATCAATTCGTTTGTTTTCGGTAACCCATGTTGCATTTATGGCAACAATTGCTTTTTCCAGAGGAACTCCCCTTAACGGTTCAATTTTTGTAGAGTTAAAATAAGCACCATGACCTTTACGTGCATGATACAGCTCATCATGAACAACATCGTAAATAAGGCCGATTTGCCCCACTCCATCTTCATAGACTGCTACAGAAATGGCAAAATTACGCTGTTGATGAATAAAATTCATTGTACCGTCAATCGGATCGATAATCCAAGTGATACCATTTAAAGATTGGAGCTTATCTCCATAGCCTTCCTCCCCAAGAATTTGGTGAGTCGGAAAAGTCTCATGAATCTTTTCAATAAAGTATTGTTCCGTTTCCTTATCCATGTTAGTCACGAGGTCATCTGGGTTTGATTTTGATTCAACTACAAGCTTTGTTTTAAAAGAATCCCGAATTCGTTCCCCAGCCTCTTTTATCCAATGTTTCGCATATTTATCTATTTCGTCCCAATTTACCATATCTGTACCTCACTTTTTTCATCTCAAAGGATAGTATGTGCTATGTATCTTTCTTTAAAAGCATACTTTACTTATTTATGGACATGCAAGTAATAAGGAAAGCGAACCATTGAACTGACCTAGCCAAATGAGACATATATAAAACACCTATCCATATTAAATTTAACACTTTTTCATTAATTTG
>NZ_JBPFDQ010000044.1:0-45486 GCF_059415045.1 Ferdinandcohnia sp. SAFN-114
TAATGTCACAATACTTATCTCAAGTATTGCCATTTTGGAGGTGTTTTATATTGTCTCACTATTTTAGGTTAGTCCATTCACTAGTTGTGAAAGGAACCTTCTCTTTAGCTCTGTATATTTTTTATCGTACGTAAGAAGCTCCGACAATTATTAACAAGATAAATAGTACAACGATTAATACAAAGCTGTTGTTATATCCAAATCCACCATATCCATATCCATGTCCGCAGTGATCATGATATCCGTAATGCATAGTGTCATCTCCCTTTCTTTTTCTTACACTGTTAAGATATGAGCCTATGGGTTGTACTGTATGTGCGAGTGCCTATTTTTTGGGACTTTTTATTATTTCTTTTTTTATTATTTAAAAATAGTATAGTAGACAAAGAGTTTAATTGAATTTTTATACAGGATGTTTTATAATTACCCAATAGAAACCTATAATCAGAAAGCAGGGTCATTATGAAAGCAGAAATACTTAAAGCTATCGAAGAAAACAAAGATCGTTTTTATGAAATTAGTGCATATATTGGTGCCAATCCAGAGCTTGGTCATGAAGAATTCAAAGCTTGTAAAATTTTAACGGATGAACTAAAGAAACATGATTTTAATGTAGAAATAGGAACAGCTGGCCTCCCTACTGCGTTTGAAGCTACATTTGATAGTGGTAAACCTGGTGCGACGATCGGAATTATGTCTGAGTATGACGCTCTCCCTGATTTGGGACATGCATGCGGTCATAATCTAATCGGGACAATGGGAATTGCAGCTGGAATTGGATTATCAAAGGTCCTTTCTGAAACTGGGGGAAAAGTAGTTGTATATGGTACTCCAGCTGAAGAGACGAAGGGCGGAAAAGTAACGATGGCGGAGCAAGGTATTTTTGACCACCTTGACGTCGCGATGATGGTTCATCCACTTAGCCAATACGAAAAAAGTGGTGCTTCCCTTGCAATGGACGCAATCCAATTTGAATTTTTCGGAAAAGCTGCACATGCTGCCGCAAGCCCTCATGAAGGCATAAATGCGCTTGATGCTGTGATTCAAACGTTCAACAGCATTAATGCGTTAAGACAGCATATTACACCAGACGCACGCATCCATGGAGTCATTCCAGAAGGTGGAAAAGCTGCAAATATCGTTCCAGATTATGCTGTTGCACAATTTTATGTCCGTGCTTCCTCACGTGCCTATTTAAATGAACTGGTAGAAAAGGTGAAAAAATGTGCAGAAGGTGCTGCCCTTCAAACAGGAGCTACAATGGAATGGTCAAATTATGAGTTCTCTTACGATGACATGATTACAAATGAAGAACTTTCAAATGTCTTTAATGATACGTTAATTGAATTAGGCGTTAATCCTGAGGAGATCAACGAACGGTCAGAGGGCACTGGGTCATTGGATATGGGGAATGTCAGTCAAGTTGCCCCTTCTATTCATCCATATGTAAAAATTTGTGATGAGCCTTTTGCTTGTCACACACACGGTTTTCGAGAAGCAGCTTTAAGCAATCAAGGTAAAGAAGCTATGATTCTTGGTGCGAAAACAATGGCAGTAACAGGATATAAAATTCTATCAAACCCAGAATTACTGGAATCAATAAAAACAGAATTTGAAAAAAATAAAAGATAAGAGAATGATAGACGGTTCCTTGTAATTTAGGTGCCGTCTTTTTTTGATTAAATCGTTTTGTTAATGTTCTAAAAAGATAATTTGTACAATATTCTATGGTAAGACCATGCATCTAGGTACAGCATGTGTTTTAAAATTAATCAGGATGGTGACGTGTATGAAATTACTTTCGTTTCGAGCTTCAGATGGTGTTCGTTTAGGTATTAAGACAGATAGCGGCATAATTGATGTGCGGGATACTGCTGAAAAAGCAGGTTTGATTGCCCCTGCTTCAATCAATGAAGTGATTTTAAATGGCCAGCCTGCAAAAGAACAACTTCAGCAGATTGTATCGGTAGCAAATGATTTCTTAGACGAAACTAGTATTACATATGCACCAGCTGTACAAACGCCAAATAAAATCATTTGTTCCGGTGCAAATTATCGTGCTCATGTTGAAGAAGCAAACTTTACAGTTCCGGATTACCCAATTTATTTCTCTAAATATCAAAATAGTCTTGCCGCACATAACGAGGATATTGTACCACCCCCTGCAACGAAGCAAGTAGACTACGAGGTTGAGTTGGTTGTAGTGATGGGTAAACAAGCAAAAAATATCTCACAAGGGGAAGCGCTTGATTATGTTTTTGGATATGCGACAGGAAATGATATCTCTGCACGGGATCTTCAAACAAGGACCAACCAATGGACATATGGTAAAGCAATTGACCAGTTTGCTCCAATTGGACCTTATCTTGTAACAGCTGAAGAAGTTTCAAATCCTCAAAATTTAGAATTGAAATGTTGGGTAAATGGAGAATTACGCCAAAACTCAAATACAGAGCTAATGATTTTCCCGATTGCTGAAATGATCAGTGATTTATCTCAAACAATGACCCTTGAACCAGGTGATGTGATTTTTACAGGAACACCAGAAGGCGTAATTTTAGGCATGAAGGAAAAAATTTGGTTAAAGCCTGGCGATGTAATGGTCTGTGAGGTTGAAGGGCTAGGTAAATTAGTCAATAGGATTGCGGAATAACCTTTCGCACATTCATTCGTGACTAGATTTGTGGGCTTCTGCTTGAATTTACCCCATTATGATTACCGGTCACGAATGATTTTTCATAACAATTGTAAGCGATTACAACTGTGGGATATTTTAAAGGGGGCGACCAAATGGAAGGTACTATATTTTCACTGATTCCACCGATTGTTACGATTGCTATTATTCTAATTACAAAGAGATTATTTTTGGCATTAGGTATTGGAATCGCAATTGGTGCACTGCTTTATAATCAATGGAATATCATTGATAGTTTTGTGAACGTTTACCACATTATGGCCGATGTACTAATAGGTGACGGCAAAGTCTTGTTGTTCGTTGTGTTAATAGGCATACTCTCCTCCCTTCTCTATCTATCAGGTGGCATTTATGCTTTCTCCGAATGGGGAGTAAAAGTTGCCAAAACGAGAGTTCAAGCTCAAATGGCGACAATGTTAATCGGGTTTTTCACATGGTTTGATGATGCATTTAGTTGTCTATTTCGTGGTAGCGTAATGAGATCTGTAACGGATAAATACCAAGTTTCGCACTCTAAACTTTCCTATTTAATCCACTCAACCTCTGCACCAATCGCTCTACTTATACCCATTTCAGGACTTGCGGCTTTTATCACTTCAATCATCGCAGGTGTTCTAACTGACACTGAGATTACCTCCTATCAGGCTTTAGAAGCGTTTTTACTAGCAATACCTACCAATTATTATACAATTACTACCATCGTCCTCGTATTTATCGTTGCTTATTTTGGAATAAATGTCGGCCAAATGCGGCGCGATGAAGAACGCGCAGTTAAAGAAGATATTTTATTTGATACAAAACGTGGTAAGGTACCAGGTTCCGAAGATACGAAACTTCCAACAAGAAATGATGGAAAAATGGCTGATTTACTTTTCCCTGTTTTAACTTTAATTATTGTAACTGTGATTTCTGCTATTTTGATTGGACGCTCAAGTGCCGAAGGACCAATCACAGCTTTTGATGTGTTAATTAATACAGACATTATTCTTTCCTTGGTATATGGTGCGATTGCAGCCGACCTTGTTATTTTAACAAGATTGCTAATGAAAAAAACCTCTGGCGAACATTTAAAGATTTCTACGTTCGCTGGTATTAAAACAACATTGCCAAGCGTTATTATTCTTTTCCTTGCATTAGTTACAGCTAAAGTCATCTCTTCCTTAGGAGTTGGAAATTATCTTGCAACATTAATTGATGGAAATCTACAACTTGCTTGGTTACCTGTTATCTTCTTTGTTTTCGCAGCTTTTATTTCTTATTCAATTGGAAGTACGCTCGGGACAGCTGGTCTTATGATTCCAATCGGTGCTGAGATCGTAGCAACAATTGATGTTACTTTCCTAATTCCGGTCATTGGTGCCGTGTTAGCAGGAACTGTATTTGGAGAGCATACTTCTCCTTTATCTGATACAACGATTCTTGCATCGATTGGAAGCTCGGTCCACCCTATCGATCATATGGTGACACAGCTCCCATATGCAATGCTTTCCAGTGTTTCTTCTATCTTTGGATTCATCGTCCTAGGATTTACACAAAATATTGTGATCGGTTTGATAACAGCTATTCTAGTCATGGTTGTGGGTGCATATTTATTTAAAATGCGGCTCAACAAGACTCACACCTTAAATGGGGAGATTGCCAAATAAACAAAATACTTCTCCTCATCCCCCCTTCTTATTTTATAAGGGGGGTGTTTTCTAGTAATCTAGAGAAAATTTACCATTATTGCAATCGATATGAAAGGTGATAGAAAAATGATTAAACCAGTGAAACGTATGAATGTTACAGATAGTATTGTTAACCAAATTAAGGACCTTGTTCTCCAAGGTAAACTTAATGAAGGAGATAAACTTCCCCCAGAGCGAGAACTAATGAATTTATTTGGTGTGGGTAGGCCTTCACTAAGGGAAGCACTGAAGGTTTTGGAGGCGCAAGGTTTAATTGAAAAGACACAGAAAGGTACGATTATCACAGGTAACCATGATAAGTTTTTCTCTGACTCCCTCATGTTCCAGCTCTATTTTTCCTCTGCCCAATGGCAAGATATTTTTGAAGCCCGTAGATTTTTAGAAAAAGAATTAACATACCTGGCAACAACGAGGGCAAATTCTAAAGACTTTGATGAAATCGAGCAAACCATTGTTGATTTGGAACTTTCCATTCGTGAAAACAATCAAACAGAATATGTTCGTTCGAACCTGCTATTCCATAAAAAGATTGCGAAAGCATCGAAAAACCTTGTTTTATTCAACCTGTATGAATCGATAAATAATTTAGTGAAGCACGCTCAGGAAAGTGGAGTGACTGTATATGGGGTAATGAACGAGTCCCTTAATTACCATAAAGCAATCTTTACAGCGATGAAGGAACGGAATGCAGAACGTGCTAGCGAACTCATGGTGCAACACATCAATAGTGTTGAAGGATACGTACAAAGGAGCCAACAGTGAGTTGTGGACGGTTCTCTTTTTTTTAGAAGGGAACCGTTTTTATTTACTAGTTTTTGGAAGATAGACAGGTTGTAATCTACCTGTAAAGAAACTGTAATACTAATCTATTTATTTTTTTCATAGAAATGAGTCATAGAGAGTTACCCAGTACTTAAATTAACTAGGAGGACTATCACTATGAAAAAAATACTATTTGGACTAGCGATTTTTATAGCATCTCTATTTTTTGCAGATCAAGCGTTTGCGTATACTGTACAAAAAGGCGACACGATGTCAGAAATCGCACATAAACATGGTATGACTTTAGAAGAATTAGCAGTGATGAACCCGCAAGTAGAAGATTTAGACCTGATTGTCGTAGGTCAACATATAAATGCAGAAGTAGATGATAACTCACCTAAATTATTTGAAGGTATGCACATTGAAAAGAAACAGGAAGTTGCAGCAGCTAAGCAAGAAGTTAAACAGGAAACGGTAAAAGCGGAGAAAGTAGTTACTGAAGTTAAAAGTGTTTCTACAAATTACAATTTTTCTTCAGAAGAACTAGATTTGTTAGCAAGGATTGTACGAGCTGAGGCTCAAGCAGAACCTTTTGAAGGAAAGGTAGCTGTTGCAGCAGTTGTGTTAAATCGTGTAGAAAGTAAGAAATTCCCTGATACGATTCGAGATGTAATTTATCAGCGTGGCCAGTTCCAACCTGTACGAAATGGTCAAATAAATAAACCTGCAGATGAAGAGTCGATAAAAGCAGTGCGCGCAGCACTCACTGAAATGCGAAATATTGCGAAAGACGCATTGTTCTTCTATAACCCAGCAATTGCCACAAATCGTTGGTTAGATTCAAGAACAACTGCTGTTAAAATTGGTCGGCACGTATTTAAACATTAATTTGGTTTTATGAATTCGAAAATAAGTTAGGGAACTAGTGAAGTTCCTGTTCACTATAGAAAAAATGCCTGAACCCTTATGAGGTTCAGGCATTTTTGATTTTATCCATTATTACCTCATCTTCAAAAATTGCATACGTTGGTTAAATAATGTTGGATACGATAAAAATCCGAGCATAATGCTTGTTACAGCTGCTGTGGTTAGGAGTAAAAAGAGCACGAGTAATTGAAATTGAACTGCTTGAATGGGATTTGCGCCAGCGATGATTTGACCACTCATCATACCCGGTAGTTGAACAAGTCCGATTGTTTTTTGACTTTCAATGGTAGGAATCATACTTGCCTTGATCGACGTAATCAGTTGTGTATGGATTGCTTGTTTTGGTGTCCCGCCTAAGGATAGGATAAGTTCGGTTTGCTCCTGATGGCTGTCAACCTCCGACGTAAATCGATTTAAAAATAGAATGGCAAGAACCATTGAGTTACCAACAACCATTCCACTGATTGGAATGATATATTGGGCTGTCGCAGGTGTAATCTGGAATCCAAGTAAAATTGCTTGAGTTAACACCTCCATAAAAATTAAGGTAGCAGCGATTTTCCAGGTGATCCCTTTGATGGCCCTGCCTTTTTTCCTCGCATTTTGAGTAGCTGCAACAATCATGACAATGACCATTAGAAAAATATAAATGAGACTCTCTGTATCGAAGACAAATTTTAAAATATAGCCGACAGCAAATAATTGTATGATTGAACGGACAACTGCAATGGTCGTGTCTTTTTCCAATCCTAGATTAAATGTTTTTGATAAAAAAATTGGGATAAGTACAAAAATTAGGGCTATTGCTAAAGCAAGTGTACTCAATCCATCTCCCCCTTCACAAATTGTTTTACTTTTTCATGATTCGGAGATTTCAACAATGTACTCTCACCTGTTTCAATAACTTCCCCTTCCATCATAACCCATACATAATTGCCAATTTCAATGGCTTGTTGGAGGTTATGGGTAATCCAGATGATGGTTACATTGTACTTCTGGTTGATTTTTACGATGAGTTCCTCAACTTCATGTTTCGAAATTCGATCGAGTGCGGATGTTATTTCATCCAATAGCAAAATTTGCGGATGGTTGACAAGCGTACGTGCAATGGATACCTTTTGTCGTTGTCCACCTGACAAATCACGGACATCTCGATTTAGGTATTCCTCTTCTAACCCAACATCTTCTAATAAATCCTTGGCTGTTTTTTCTTCTAATTCCTTGTCTTGAAGTGTCATTGGTAAAGCAAGATTATGATAAACAGTTCCATTTACCATAGGAGCATTTTGCAGGCCAATTCCAACTGCACGACGTAATTCAACTGGTTCATATGTTTGGATGTCTTTTTCCTTTATGTATATCTCACCTGAATTTGGTGACAAAAGACCATTACAAAGCTTTAAGAGTGTTGATTTCCCCGCTCCGGAAGGTCCAACTAATGAAGTAATCGTCCCCTCATAAAAGGATCCCGTAATATTTTTTAAAATATGTTTTTCATCCGCATGAAAATTAACCCTGTTAAAATGAATCGCTCGGTTTAATGTTTGCATTTATTCACTTCCTTTAATGCGATATCAATAAGATAACATATGAGCCTGATGAATAGATAAATTTTAATTCATTTTTGTATATTATGTACCTTTTTTGTCAAAGGCAATTTAAAATATTAATATATGAAAGTAATTAGGAGTGTTTTTATTGCAGCATAAGGATAAAGTTATCATAATTGGCGGAGGAATTGCGGGAAAATTAGCAGCGCGCGTTCTTTCTGATTCTTTTCGAGAAGTGATTATTATAGAGCGTGATGCTGAAGCTACTTCACCCATCCCAAGAAAAGGAGCGCCGCAAGGGAATCATATTCATGCATTGTTACATGCCGGTGAACAAGGACTTGAGAAGCTTTTTCCTGGAATCACTGAAAAGTTTTATTCAACAGGAGCCGTGAAGATTAATTCAACAAAAGACCTTGCTTGGCATCACCACGGAGTTTGGAAGCAGCGCTATGATGGTGGTTACACAACCACACTTCAAACCAGACCGCACTTGGAATGGCATATAAACCAATCCATAAAAGAGTTTAGTAACATAACAATCAAATACAAGCAAACTGTTAAAGAATATGTATATGACGAGGGAACCCATCGAATGATTGGCGTTGTGTTAAAAGACGGCAGTGTGATAAATGCTGATTTGATTGTGGACGCGAGTGGTGCAAGTAGTTTCACATATCGATGGTTGAATGATCAAGGCATACAAACCCCGCTAGAAAAAGTGAAAATTGATTTAACCTACGTTAGTCAAATTGTGGAATTGCCTGAAAATGATAACCAGGATTGGACGATCAAGCTTCTTTACCCTAACCCACCTCACGAAAAACTAGCCGGTTCCATTTCAAAGGTTGAGGGGAATCGATATTTGGTTACATTCATAGGATACCATGGCTGTATTAATGACAAAGAGGCTATTAAAGGAAATAATTTATTACACCTAGCAAAAAGGTTACAGGAGAATGATATCTATCAGACATTACAAACTGCCAAGCCTCTTACCAGTATTTCTGTTTTTCGCGTTCCAGAAATCTCATGGAGAAAAGTTGAGAAAATCAACAACTTTCCAGCTGGTCTTATCATGATTGGCGATACAATATGTAGAATTGATCCCTTTTTTGGTCAAGGAATGAGCATTGCTGTGTTAGAAGCACTTGCTTTAGAAGAAACTTTACAAAATCAATCGTTGGAAAATGTAGCTCGTGATTTTCATAAAAAGGCATCTCAAATCATTGCTCCGATATGGAACATGGTGCTTACAGAGGATTTTCGCTACCAGGAAACAACCGGTAAAAAACCTGTTGGACTCCCCATTCTCCAATGGTATGCCCGGCAGGTATTTCTTTTATCAGCTAAAGACATCCAGATTTATGATTCTTTTATAAAAGTGATGAACTTAAAACATCCAATGACGATTTTGATGAAACCAAGCATTGTTTTAGCGGTTTTGAGGAATGGGTTAACGAAAAAAGGGAATCTGTAATTAATTACAGTCTCCCTTTTTTTACCGGTTAGTTTTTAAAAGGCGTTATGATTTGTGTAAGGTAATTCCTTCGTGTATCAGTTTGACTTGCTCATTTATTTTTTGTTTAACTCTATTAAATTCTTCGGTCTCTTCCAATGTAAGAGGAATTTCTTCAATCGCTTCTACGCCATTTTTTCCTATTCTGGCTGCTTGACCAATTGAAATTCCATCCTTCCCAATCACTGACGAAGGAATAATTTCTTTTGTATCTTCAACGATTGCTTTAATAATCTTTACTAGATTTATAGAAGAAAGCCACCCTGAAGTTCTTCCTGAATTCAGGGATTGATAGTCAGAAAACCAATTTCTTATTATTTGAATGACGAGTTGTTTTTGTTCTTCTGCCAGCTGAATTTGTTTTTGATTAATATAAATACGACTAAAAATTGGAATTTGATCTTCCCCATGTTCACCAAACACAAAGGCTTCTATGTTCTCAATTGGCTCCTGTAAAACTTTTGATAGTGCCCAACGGAAACGGAATGTATCATTTAAAGAGAAACCTATCATTCTTTTTTGGGGAATTGCAACTAAGTCCTGTAATAGCGTGTGAATAATATCTAAGGGATTAGTTGCTGAAATGATAATCGGATTCTTTGTGTATTGATTAATATGACTAGAAATTTGTTGGATAATTTTATAATTACCCTCCAAATAGTCCATCCGTGATTGCACTTGTTTTTCGGGTATTCCCACTGTATTGATGATAATGTCAGAAGCTTGTAGCAATGAAAAATCACCACTTGTAATCTCTACAGATGAAAATTCAGCTGCTGCCTGCTCCATATCCATTTTGTGACTTGCAGCAATGTTTTCTTTCAGGTCAATCAAGCTAATTTCATCGACAAGGTTTTGTTGAGCTAGTACAAATGCTGTTGTTGCTCCTAGAGTACCTGCGCCTCCTAAAATACTTACCTTCAATTCTTTCAACACCTTTCATATTGAAAAATAGTACTGGATAACGTCCCTTTACACCAATTCCATAAATAGTAGATTTGGATTTTCTAAATAGCTTATGAAATGCTTTAAAAAGTATGAAGCCATTGCCCCATCAATTAATCGATGGTCAAAACTCAGGCTAATCCCCATGATGTCACGAATAACAATTTCTTCGTCTTCTGTAACGATTGGCTTTTTCTGAATACGATGTATTCCAAGGATGGCTGCCTCAGGATAGTTAATGATTGGTGTACCGAAGAGTCCAACACCGGTTGAACCAATATTTGTGATTGTAAAGGTTCCACCCTTCAACTGTTCCATTGATAAAGCATTGTTTCGTGCTTTCTCAGCTAAATTTGTAATTTCACTTGCAAGTGCTAACATGCTCTTTTGGTCAGCTTGTTTAATGACTGGAACAATGAGTCCATTTGGTGTATCGGTCGCAACCCCAATATTAAAATACTTTTTTAATATGATTTCTTCTTTCTTATCATCGATTGAAGCATTTAGATAAGGGAATTCCTTTAGTCCTGAAATAGCTGCTTTTATGATAAACGGCAAGTATGTGAGATGAACCCCTGTTTCTTTCGCTTTTATGGACATTTCCTTGCGCAGTGTAACAAGCTTACTGACATCTACTTCTTCTAAAATTGTAGACTGGGCAGCGATTTGTGAAGATTGTGTCATTTTCTTTGAAATACTTCGTCGCAAACCTCTTAGTGGAACTCTTTCTACTACCTCTTCTCCTGTTTGGATTAGATTATTTTCAAAACTTGCTTCCCTTTCCTGCTTAAAAACTTTTTCCTTCGTTGGCTTTACTTGCTTTTTTTCTTCCTTATACTTATGAACATCTTCAGCGAGGACCCTGCCGTTTTTCCCGGATGGAACAACTTGTAATAGATCCACATTTAGTTCACGGGCAATTCTTCTAACGGTTGGGGTTGCGATTACTCGTCTTTTGCCCATTTTGGATGATAGCTTTTCATCTTTATTTTCAAATCGTCCTGTTTCCTGTTCATTAACCGATTCATTGATAGTTTCCAATGATGCCTGCTTATCTTGAATTTCAAAGCTAATAATAACCGATTCTACCTCGGCAACATCGCCTTCTTCGTAGAAAATTTCCCTTACTCTCCCACTTACAGGTGATGTAATTTCAATCAAGGCTTTATCTGTTTGAACCTCTGCAATTGGCTCATCCTCATTAATGGTCTTTCCCTTTGTAACAAACCATTTTACAATTTCTCCCTCCGCAATTCCTTCACCTACATCAGGTAATTTAAATTCATAAATCATTTCATCACCTCCAAAAGATTAGTAATGTAATACTTTATCAACAGCGCGTAAGAGTCTATTTTCGTTTGGCATCCATTCATGTTCTATCTGTGAAAAAGGATATGGAGTATCAAACCCTGTGACTCTTTCAACTGGACTCTCCAAATACAAGAATGCTTCTTCCATAATTCTTGAGGCGACTTCGGCCCCAAAACCACTTGTTTTAACCGCTTCATGCATGACAATGACTCTACCGGTTTTCCGCACTGAGTTAATAACTGTTTCTGTATCAAAAGGGACCAAAGTTCTCAAATCAATAACCTCAACAGATACCCCCTTCTCGCTTTGTAATTTTTCGGCCGTCTTTTTTGCGATATGTACTGGAGCTCCCCAACTAACAATTGTAAGATCCTCTCCTTCTTTTACAATTTTGGCTTTCCCAAGAGGAATCGTATATGCTTCATCAGGAACCTCTTCTTTTACAGAACGATATATTTTCATTGGTTCAAAAAAGACAACAGGGTCGGGGTCTTGGATTGCTGCTAATAACAATCCTTTTGCATCATATGGACTACTTGGAATAACCACTTTCAAACCAGGCGTATGTGTAAAGAAAGATTCATAGCTATCACAATGAAGTTCTAATGCATGAACTCCGCCTCCAAAGGGTCCTCTGATGACCATTGGAGCAGTAAACCTTCCACCGGTACGGAATCTTACTCTCGCTGCTTGCGAACAAAGTTGGTCCATTGCTGAATAAATAAACCCCATAAACTGTAGCTCGACAATTGGTTTCATTCCATTTGCAGCAAGGCCAATTGCTGAGCCGACAATACCAGATTCTGCGAGTGGTGTATCTACAACCCTATGCTCTCCGAACTTTTCTTGAAGCTGTTCGGTTGCTCTGAACACACCTCCATTTGTTCCTACATCAAGTCCCATTACCATAACGCTCGGATCTTGTTCTAGAGCTATCTCCATTGCTTCGTTTACAGACTGAACGATTGTTTTGACCGGCATTGTTGTAACCCCCTTATTTAGTAATAAATTGCTCACTACTTATTTCTTCTTTTTGTAAAATCAAGTCAGTGGTTGGAGTTTCATAAACATGATCAAAGATATCTGAAAGTTTCGTTTTTGCTGTGCTTTCAGCTTCTTTTACAGCTTCATTTATCTCATTCTTCATTCTTTCTGCTGTTTCAGCGTCCTCTTCCTCAGTCCAAAGTCCTTGTTTAAGGAGAAAGTTTTTAAATAAAAATACCGGATCTCTTTTTGATTTCCATTCTTGGGCAATTGTATCTTCACGGTATCTAGTTGGATCATCTGATGTTGTGTGTGGTCCAACTCGGTATGTAACCGCTTCAATTAACGTTGGCCCTTCTCCATTTCGCGCACGCATAATCGCTTCTTTCGTAACTTCATAGACTGCTAATACATCATTCCCATCTACTCGAACCCCTGGCATACCGTAAGCGAATGCTTTTTGGGATATGGTCTCAGTTGCCATTTGTTTTTCAATTGGAACACTGATGGCCCATTTATTATTTTGACAAAGGAATACAGCTGGTACTTTTAATACAGCAGCCATATTAAGACCTTCATGAAAGTCCCCTTTCGAGGTAGCACCGTCTCCAAATGTCGTTAAGGCTACTCGATCTTCTCCCTTTAATTTACTTGCCCAAGCAGCACCTACAGCCTGAGGAATTTGAGGAGGAATCATAATCGCTAATGGAAAAATATTTACGTCGTCTGGAACGAGACTTCCGTCTTTGTGGCCCATTGCATAAAGCAAGGCAGTTTTCATGTCCTTGCCAAAAGTAAAACAAGCTGCTAAGTCTCTTCCATAAGGAAACAACCAATCTCCCTTTTCAAGGGCAAAAGCACTACCTACTTGGGCAGCTTCTTGCCCACTATACGGAGGGTAAGTTCCTATTCTTCCTTGCCTTTGTAAACGAAATGCCCGTTCGTCATATAATCTGGCCATTAGCATTTTTTTATAAAGCCCACGTAATTCATATTCTGATAGATTCAGAGTCTTGTTTTGTAATAGCTGGCCATCATCACCAATTCTACGGACTAAATCACATGTTTTTGTTTCCATCATACTTCCTCCCTACAATGAATGAACTATTTATTGACACAAAAGGAATACATGTTATCATTTTAACTATAAATATATTATTTTCTTTAAATTCAGACTTTTCTCTCGTTATTTGTATGCTAAAGGAAGTGAGTCAAATTTGTTTCCAAAAGTTTTTGAACGGATTCCCCTGAAAGCTAAAATTATTTTGTTTTCCACTTCTGTCATTGCTATTGTCTTAATTGTTTCCGGCTATTTATCTTACATTATTCTGTCAAAATCGATTGAAGAGACAGTTGGTGAAAACGCTCTTGAAATTACCCATCTTATTTCTAAGATGCCCGCAGTACATGAAGCTTTAAAAGAATCAGATAAAAGGGTTGATCTCCAAGAAGTCTATGAAGACTATTTGAATGAATCAGATAAAGAACTTTTTTTTGTACTAGTGAATCAGGATGGTGTTCGATATACCCATCCAGACTCATCCTTAATTGGCTTTCATGTAACCGGTAATGATATAAAAAGAGCTCTTTCTGGTCAAGCCTATTATTCTTATGCAAACGGAATATCTGGGCCTACCTTACGAACTTGGGTCCCCGTTATCGACCCTGATACAAATCAACAACTAGGAATCCTAGCAATTGGATACTCTCAAAAGAACATCAGTGGTTTTGTACAAAGAAATATGGATTTACTTGTTTATTCGCTTTTAATTGCGTTTTCAATTGGAATTTTTGCAGCTATTATTTTTGCAAAACAAATCAAGAAAATCTTACATAATCATGAACCTGAGGAGATTGCTAAGCTTTTCATCCAAAGGGAGGCAATGCTAGAATCTTTAAGCGAAGGAATAATTGCTACCGACCAAGAAAATAATATTACACTTATAAATTCAGCGGCAAAGCAGATTCTAAACCTTCCTCAAGACATCGATAAAAGAAAACTTTCCGAAATTATGGATGAATTTTCACTATTAAAATCCCCTCTTAATCACCAAAATATGGAATTATTTGTGAATGATACGGTGATATTAGCAAACTACTACCCCATTTCTAAACAGAATAAAATTTGGGGACATATCATTACATTTCATGACATCTCAGAAGTTAGACGCTTAGCTGAAGATCTAACTGGTGTAAATGAATATGTTGATGGTTTGCGGGCAAAAACTCATGAATTTTCTAATAAACTTCAAACGATATCAGGATTAATAGAATTAAATCGCTATGATGAAGTTAAAGCTTATATTTCCAACACGAATTTTCAGCAACAAAAATTATTAGAATTTTTAACACGAAATATTCTAGAACCTAAAATTTCTGGACTTTTATTAGGTAAAATCCAACAAGCAATCGAGTTAAACGTGAAAGTTACCTTTACTCCTGGAAGTAAAATTGGAACATTACCTCCCAAAATTCCAGTTGATAGTGTAGCACTTATTATCGGTAACCTACTCCAAAACGCTATTGATGCGGTTAAACATACACCATCTGGAGAAGTACAGCTTACATTTTTGGACAAGGATAATCATCTCACTATTTTAGTTGAAGATAATGGAAGTGGTGTCAATGCAGAGAATGTTCAAACTATCTTCACCAAAGGCTATTCTTCAAAAGGAACTTTAGGTTATGGATTATTCCTTGTGAAACATCATGTAGAAAACTTATTAAATGGCTCAATCACTTTTTCACAAAATGATGGAGTTTGTTTTAGTGTGCAAATTCCAAAAAAAATGGATAATCAAATATTGAAAGGATGATTACAATGATATCAACCTTCATAGTCGAAGATGATCCAATGGTTGCTAAAATCAATGCTGATTATTTACAAAAAATGACCTCCTTTTCGCTCATAGGTCATGCGAAAAATGGTAAAGATGCTCTACAGCAAATTGTGAATCTCCGACCACAACTCGTTTTATTAGACGTCTATATGCCTGAGTTGACTGGTATTGAATTATTAAGAGTATTGCGTAATAAGAACGTGATGGTCGATGTGATTCTCGTTACTGCTGCAGATGCTCCTCATTTAATCGAAGAAGCACTTCGTCATGGAGTTGTTGATTGTATCCTTAAGCCATATGGTTTTGAACGATTCCAAACATCACTTGCTTTTTATGAAAAAAGACAGACAATGTTTCACTCACTACCACGAATTCGTCAATCAGACATCGATCAACTCTACTCGACTACTTTAACAGAAGAAAAAATTGTTTTACCAAAAGGGATTGATCCTGTAACCCTTACCTTAATAAGAGATGAACTTAAGAAAGCAAAGAGATCCTTTTCGATTACAGAACTTAGTAAACACGTAAAAATTTCTACCCTTACCGTACGTAAGTATATTGAATTCATGATTCAAAATGATGAAATTGTGTTAGATTTAGAATACTCCGATAAGGGACGCCCTAAAAAACTTTATTCTATTAAAATATAAATTCTTATTGAACAGTATGAGGAATTTCCCTCTTCATTCCTCATGCTGGTATGTCTTCCGTTAATTCTTTTTTCTTCTTTTTAAAAACTTTTAATACGAATGGTGCAAAGATAAATAATGTAATACATAACAAAATGATTATTGAAATTGTACTACCAACAAAGATATCCAAACTCCCATTTGAAAGACTAAATGCTTGACGTGCAGACATTTCGAGTTTTGGTGTTAATACAAACGCCAATAATAATGGAGCTATAGGATAATTATTTTCTTGGAGGATGTATGCAATAACACCGCCAAACAACATAATCCAAACATCGAACATGTTGTTATTCACACTATATGAACCAATAATACAAATAACGGTTATAATCGGCACCATTAGTGAATTTGGAATTAGAATGACTTTCATTAAGATTGGAATAAAGGCTAATCCCACAATTAAACTAATAATATTTCCTATATACATGGATGAAATTAATCCCCAAACAAAATCAGGATTGCTTTTAAATAGTAGTGGCCCTGGGTCTAGTCCCCACATGATTAACCCACCTAATAATATAGCCGTTGTGGCAGAACCGGGAATTCCAAGTGAGAGTAAAGGCACAAACGCACCAACTGCAGCCCCATTATTACCTGATTCTGCAGCTGCAACTCCTTCCATAGCTCCTTTTCCCATTTCTTTCTTATTTTTACCAACTCTTTTTTCTAACACATAGGAAAGTAATCCACCTGTTGTAGCACCTGCACCTGGTAATACTCCTAGAAAAGTACCAAGTATACCTGAGCGAATACTAGGTATTGCAATCCGTTTTGTATCTTTTTTATCTAATAGACTTTCCTTAAATGATAGCTTCTTTGTCTCTTTGACATTGAGTTTTTGAGTAATCATAACGATTACTTGGCTAAAGCCAAACATTCCTATAATCATTGGAATAAGTTCGAGTCCACTTAGTAATTGATCTGAACCAAATGCAAATCTGGCTTGCCCTGACATAGCATCTACGCCAACTGTTGCGAACATAACTCCAAGAACAGTTGCAGCAACACCTTTCGAAGGGCTTTCCCCTAGAAGCCAACCGACTGAACAAAGTGCTAATAGAATTAATAACGCAACTTCTGCTGGTCCAAAAGCTAGCCCTAGATCAGCCAATGGGGGGCCAATAAACGTTAAAGCCAATATTCCAATCGTCCCTCCAATAAACGAAGCCATATTAGCTGAAAATAATGCTTTACCTGGTTTTCCTTTTTGAGTTAGCGGATACCCGTCAAACGCTGTTGTAATAGCTGCAGAATCACCGGGAATATTGATTAATATGGCACTATATGCACCTCCGTACATACAACCATAATATACAGCGGCCAACATGATTACTCCTGTAATTGGATCCATCCCAAAGGTTAATGGTAAAAGCAAGGCGACTCCTAATGCTGATCCCAATCCAGGTATGGCGCCTATAATGATACCAAGTATCGCCCCGATTAATGCAGCTAGCATGTTCTGTAACGAAATTGCTTCCGCAAACCCAGAAAGGAGTAATTGAACAGTTTCCATAAGCATATCTCCTTTCTATTAAAATCCTACAAAACCTTCAGGAAGTGGAACCTTAAGTGAGATTTTGAAAATGATATATATAACAGATGTTGTTGTAATTCCATAAATCGATGCTCGTAAAGTAGAATATTTTTCAACAATAATGAGCCAAGCAATAATAAAAATGGCAATTGATAGAATCATTCCTAATACATAGATTGATATGATCATGATTAAGCTCCCAATAAAGGGGTATAATTGTTTTTTCACGAATCCAAACGGTTTTTTATCATTTTTAATAAAAATATTCAGTGTGAATACAGCTAAAACGAGACCTGCAATGAGAGGAATGAAACCACTGCCTGGCGCATTATTCTCCCAAAACGTATAGTTAAACCAGCCTTGATGGATAAAAAAGAGTGCGACTATAAATAAAAGAATGGATATTACTCTAGTCATGTTATATTCCTCTTTTCAACTAAATTCAAAAGATTAGAGTAGTATGGTGAAACATTGGCAGAAGGTGGTATGGACCTTCCGCCATCCATATTAATCAATAAGCCCCATTTCTTTTGATGCTTCTAAATAAAGATTTAGAACTTCTTCGTAAAATGCTTTACTTTCTTCAGCATTCATATATTGACTGGTCAAATCGTATTTTTGAATATAATCTTTTTGCCAACTCTCTGATTCATGAACTTGTTTCAATACATCTTCCCAATAAGCGATTTCTTCATCAGTCATTCCCGGTGGTCCAACATATCCTCGGAATGATGAAATTTTGATATCTCCTAATCCTACTTCTTCAAAAGTTGGAACATCCTCTAATACACCACCAATACGTTCCTGTGAAGATGTAGCTAATGCTCTAACCTCGCCAGCTTCTATTTGGGATTTCACTTCATTTGGGTTGGCTAGAGTAACATCAATGTGTCCTCCAAGTAGTGCGGAAGTAGTTTCTCCACCACTTTCAAAAGGAATATACTTTAAATCGCTTTCCCCATACTTGTTAATCAAATGACTTAAGATGTGAATTTCTGTACCTTGACCTGTTCCTCCAATCGAAACCGTCTGTGGGTTCTCTCTGGCTGCTTTCAATAGATCATCTAATGTTTTATACTTACTATCCGCTTTAACAATGATTAAATAGCTGTCTAAAGTCAGTGTACCTAATGGTGTTAAATCTTCAATTGTGACATCATTCTTGTTTAAAAATGGGCTGATAATTTGGCTGGAGTTCCAAGTTAAAATTGTATTATTAGTGCCTTCCTTCTTATACGTATAGGAGTTAGCTACTGCAGTGCTTCCTCCAGGCTTATTGACAACCATCACATTTTCATCAATCAATTTATTCGCTTGGATAATCTCTGCAAGCATTCTCGCATTTATATCACTTCCACCACCAGCACTTGCTGGAACGATTAGTTCAACAGAGCCATCAAGTTTGACGGTTGAATCTGTTTCACTTTGACTCTGATTATCTTTCGAATTTTTATCTGTAGAAGCCTCTTTTGAAGAGTCTCCTCCGCTTGAGCATCCAAAAAGAACGAGCAGTAAACACAATAGAATAGCTATAAGATGATATTGTTTTTTCACCAATATTCCTCCAATTCATTTTCAATAAATTTAAAAGGTATCTTTTACATGTGTTCTTTCAGCTACTTCTTCATCGAGTTCAATTCCTATTCCTGGGCCTTCTGGTGCAAGTAGATATACACCATCTTCACCTCTTACCTCTCTAATATGCGGCCCTTTAATTAACACATCCTGAAAATAATCACGATTGTGAGAGAAATATTCTACCCATTTCACATTAGGCAGACCTGCAGCTAAATGAATATGAATTTGTTGAAGATTCCAAGGTGAAATTGGAATATTGTGAGCTGAAGCAAAATGATAGATACGTAACCAATCTGTGATTCCGCCAGTTGCCATGGCGTTTGGCTGTATAATATCGAGTGCTTTCTTTTCAATAAATTGGCGAAACTCCGTTAATCCACTGTTTTGCTCACCACCGGCAATATAGGTGTTTCCTGCATACTCTCGAATTCTCGCATATCCTGAAATATCCTCAGGTGCAACAGGCTCTTCAAGCCAATAAATATCGTATTTTTCCCATGCCTTAAGTTGTTGGATGGCTGTTTCGGTATCCCAAGAACCGTTAATGTCCACCATTAGTTTCACGTCTGGACCAATCGCTTCCCGTACGGCTTGAACCCTTTTATTCGCCTCTTTAATCGGAACAGCGACAGAACCTGCCCGGATTTTTAAGGCTGTATGTCCTTGTTCTACATATTCGACGGCTTTTTTCGCCAGTTCATCAGGTGGTAGCTGGTGCCCTACATTTGCATAGGTGAGTATTTTATTACGCTTTGAACCGAATAAGTCGGATAACGGAACATTTAGTTTTTTAGCCTTAATATCCCATAATGCGAAATCAATAGCAGCGATACAATCTCTTATCATCCCCCTCATACCTAGTCGCCATGGTCCATCAAACATCTTCAACCAAAGCTGTTCATTGTATAACGGGTTTTCACCTAGAATGATATTTTTAAAGTTTCTATTCAGTAACCTTGCTGCCACATCACTTGCAATTCCATGAGGGTAAACTGGAGAACTTATAAATCCAGTACCTGTAATTCCTTCATCTGTTTCTACCTTCACAACAACAACCTCATGACCACTAAATGCCATATCTGATTTTCCCATACGTTCATATCTGTCTACTGTCATACCCGTAATTTTCATTGGCCTAGTACAGAACTCGTTTTTAACGATTCTGTTCATTCCCCCCTTAATTTCATTTTAGTAAGCGCTTTCTTAAGCATCATTATAGTATCTATTTTTTTTGATATCGCCTTTAACTTTATTTAATTTACTTTAAAAAAGTTTAAAAAATAGATTTAATACATTGAAAATTGGATTTTATAACATAAAAAAGAGGCTGTAAAAATTACAACCTCATTCTAATCATTTAAATTTGTCACTCATATTAAAAAACTTATCCTAGTGCTACTCCTTCTTTTAATTCCTCATGATAGATCCAGGCATTTTGTCCAGGTGTTGTTGCACCTATCCATATAAAAAGTGGATCCGGTCCATGCGATCCATTAAACGTGACGACGAGGTGTTTGTAGCTTTTTAGATTAAATTCTTCATCTTCCCTGAAGAAGGATAACTGCGGATTGTACAACCGATTTCCTTCTGTATATTCGTTTCTATATTCACTATATTCGGGCAGATCTTCAGGACGTTTTACTTGGCTAAATGTGACGACAATTTTTCGAGTTTCAAAAAAGAGTGATACATATTCATAGGATTGGCCTGCTGTTCGGATTTCAGGCGTTACATTTAATTCTGGATGTTGTTTCGAGATGTGATAGATGGAGTCGAAAACATAAGAGGCGCGTTGTCTGGAGATGAAGTTTCTTTCGGTGACGAGATCAGGTTTTCCTTCTCTATCCTTATAAAAACGCTCTAATCCACGCTTTATCCCTTTGATTATTAATTGTCGTTCTGCGCTACTTAAATAGAATTCATGATTAGAATCTAGCAAGAATCGAACCTCCCTATTAATCATTTTCCTTATTATACCGTCAAGGGGGTGTCGAAAACTGTTAGATTGTGGATGAATCTATTAATCTACAATAATAAAAAAGAATAAGCTACTATAATTTTAAGCCTACTCTTTTTCATAATTAGTTTCATATTAGTGTACTACAACTATTCAAACATATCCTTCGTTGCTTCTATCCAGGTTTTAGCCATTAGCATATTCCCAAGCGAGTTCATATGAACACCGTCTATTGTAAGGGGGAAGTTCTTCTTATGGTTTAAGAATGAAATGAATGCCTGATGTGTTGGAACAATGACGGCATTATACTTTTCTGCTAATTGATGAATGTTTTTAATATAGGGTTTTAGCATACTGTTTCCTATTCCCAAAATATCTTCTGAAATAATGGTTGGTTCCATTAAGACAATAGAGGAATTGGTTTTTTCCTTAATCTCTATCAGTAGATTCTCTAAGACTTCTTCAAAACGGTTTGGTAACACTTGTTCCATCTCAGGAGAATCTACTTGTCTCCACACATCGTTGATACCAATGGAGATTGAAACAATGTCGGGATGATACGAAATAACATCTTGCTCCCACCGCTCAGCTAGGTCCGTTACCCGATTTCCGCTAATCCCCTTGTTTATGATTTCAAATTCTCTATGTGGGAAGCTAACCTTCAAATAATCATGAAGCAATCGCACATATCCCGTTCCAATGCTATCACTCTCGTTAATCCCCCACCATGTAATGCTGTCACCGATAAAAACAATTCGTTGTTTCATTCTTTTCCCCTCCATGTACGTAAGAGATCATCTAGCTTTTCACACACATGATCGATGTAAAATGATATCAGGCTTTTGGGATCTTTTATTTCTGTTGTTGAATCGACTTTAAAAGGTACAAGTTCTCTTTTCCATTTTGTTAAATCAGAGATAATCTCACTTATTGCTTCATGTTGAACTACTTTTTCAGGATCAATTACACGGGATGGAAACAGAGGTACATTCCATTTGGATACTTCAGAAAGTACAGATTCCAATTTTACAAGCAATTGTTTTGTACTTATTTGATGATCGTCAAAGATGGAGTAGAAATCTGCTTCAATCTCCTGAAAGTCATCCCCCCAAGTTAACCGTGCAAAATAATAACTGTTCATAAACTGTAACGATTCCCATGGAAAATGCTGATCCAATGATTTCTCATCTTCTTTAGTTATGTAGGGGACAATTAGATTAACCATTGATTTGATTCCTAACTTAGCGTAAACGTCAATGTCCTCATGAATTCTGTGAAATAAAGGAGGAAATAAATCCCCTAACATGTAATGGTCACTATAGTATTCAAAAATAGTGATATCCTGCTGATTTACCTTAGTTTTTTGACACCATTTTTGTAAGGCCTCAAATGCTCTTTCTTCCTTCATAAAAGATTGCTGATAATTTCTTCCCCAAAAAGCAAATAGCGTATTTACTTTACTAGAACCACTTAACCCTTCATGAAGTTCTAACATATTCCAAGATAGACCTGCATTGTAGGCAATATGCTCTACTTCAATGCTAGGAATCTCCCTTTTTATGAGTTCAGTAAATTCTATGTAGCGTGCTAAAAAATCTTGGTTATCATTTATTCCAATATCGGCCGGCCATAAGGATACTCGTTTAATGGATGTTGATTTTTCACAATAGTTTTTTATTTTATCAACAAGTGTAACTTTCCAGCTATCATTTGAAAAATCAATCTGTTTTTTCTCAGAAACCGAGGATTCCATTAATAAATAGTGCATACTATGTCCGCCAATTGTAATCGATAGGCCTCGTTTATTAATCTCTTCTTCTATTACATTTTTCACTTTATCCCATAGCATAAAAGTAAAAAACAGTTCATTTATATAATGTTTAGCAGCCCAATCGATGAGTTTTGTTAGGAATGGAATATCACTGTAATTTTCAATTACGAGCCCTCTTCTTACCATACTTCCGCTATGGATTTCAGAAGATATAAAATGAACGTCTTTGTATCCTATTTTTTCTTTAGATAAAAAATGAACCCATTTATACCCAAACATGTTTTTACAAAGATGATAAACCCCATAAAGTACTGATCTGGTATTGCTTCCAATAATATAAATTTCTCGTTCTTTTTGTATAAAATGAAATGCATCAACAGCAGGATCATTATTAAATAAAGACTGTTCAATGAACCCATTTTCTATAAAATCTTGATCCAATCCTAAAACAAATGAATAAGTTATCGGCTTTTGAACCTGTTGTGTATACTTAAGCAACTCTTCTTTAGCAAACATAATTGCTGGATTACTAGTTAGAGTTGTACATCTAATCGACATTTGGACACCTTCCCATATTAATCTAATAGAGATTGATCTAATTCTTTTAAGATGAGGCCAGATAAGATGATCGCATTTGTCCATCCACTTTCTATTACATATGCACCCCAACCTGTGTCACCATTGTTACCGAAATACTCTTCACTGTCTAAATGATAGGAACGCATCCAGGCACCATCAAATTCCTTTCTTTGAGAAGTAATTTGAATGTTTGATAAAAAGTGGGCTAGCTTCTCATGAATTTTTTTTATTTTAGTGTCTCCTGTTGCTTTCCATGCTTCCCAAACATTCATGAGTAAGAAATTGTTAGTGTACAATTGATCTGCAATCCCTTCACCATTCATTCGGAACACACCCGTATCCTCTGTACCATATCTTTCAGGATCCGGATTATCACTTTCTTCAATTCCGCCTTGTTTATGCTGGTTCTCAGTTAAATAATCAAGTACTTCATATAAACCTTCCAGAATGGTATCGCTCTTTGTAACGGCGTACATGTCAGCTAATGATAATAAGAATCTGCTATATCCAGCCGTTTTGCTATACATGAATTTCAAATCACTTTTATTATCAAGCATCGTTAACGTACCTTTGAATGCGGTTTCTAAAAACTTTTCATCCTTGGTCACATAATACGCTTGGATAAAGGCAACATGGGCAATTGCCTCAAAGTGAGGATTCATACTTGCGATTGTGGAATTCTGGAAGTATGCAGGTCCTTTCTTGATAAGCTCTTGTTCACGGATACATTCTGGTCGAAGTCCCTTTTTATTCTGCGTGTTTAATAGAGCATAAGCTGTTAATAGACCCCTTTCTTTATAGATGGTTTGACCTGTTTTACGGTATAAATATAAGAGAACCAGTGCTACCCAACTATTATCATCAGTGAATATTTGCTCTGGCTTACTCTTTGGACTTTGAAACCATTTCCAAAAACCATATGTAGCTGAATTCGGATCTGTATCCTGATAGCCTGCTTTAAATAAGTAGTTCAATAATCGATGTGATCTCTCGGTCCATTCAGGGTCTTTTGCATATTCTCCATACAGATAAAATAAAAGGGCAGTATGGGAATGACAATCTGGACGACGATCCTTACTTACATCGCTTCGAATTGAATGGATATTTTCATAAACTCCGAGACTTCCATCTTCCTTCGGTAAGATTCCAGATTTTAAAAACCAGTCCATTCCATTGTCAATTGTTTGTTTAGTATCAGATTTCTCACGTTTTTGAATAATTGGTTGGATTGATTGTAGTGGTAGGTGATACTCCATTTGCAGCCATTTTACAACTGCATTCCATAACCAATTAGGTCGTAACGTCCAATTCTGTTCATTACCTAAAAAAGAAAACGTTGAAAAAATGGTTTTCCCCTTCCCATGCTTTTTTACAACAATTCCAGGGTATTGCCCTTCATCCGAAGTTTGATGAGTCTCTTTGAAATGATCGATATCTAAAAGCCGTTCCGTGTCAAAGGTAAAGCCTGTTAAAAAGGCACCTTGCCATTCGAGTAACTGACCTTTTTTACAATATTGGGTATCATGAGAAATTACTAGCTTTTCTAGACGTCGATTCGTTACTGTGAAATCCTGCTTGAAACCAAAAAGACGAGATGAAGGAAAATCCTCACAGTTTATAAGCTCACCGTATAGAATTCCACCATAATCAATAAAATCCCAAAGTTTTTCAAGTATGTCGTACGATACTTTCATTGGATTACCATTGTCATACCCATTGATAAAAATAACTGAGTATTGATGAAGGTTCTCTTTTAAAAGTAGATTAATATCCGAAAAATAATGAGTATAGCTTACAACACGTTTCATATGCATACTTTTGTCAACTAAAGCGATCAAAGTTTATCCACTCCACTCTTTGTCTTCATTTAAATTTTGTGGATTTTGGGCCAATCAAGTTCTATACCAGCTTTGGCGATACACGATTGAAAATCTGATAGTTTATCATCTTGATTTCTTACCTCTAGGGGGATGATTTCATGATCAATACAATAAGCCGCTAAATGGCCAGCTACTTCACCGATATTCCATTCCACTGGATGTAATCGATAACAACCATTTGTAATATGAGTAGAACCAATATTTTTACAAGCGGGTAACAAATTTTGAACGCGTATTGGCAGTAAACTCCCGAGAGGAATTTGAAATGGGTGGGACGAAATATCAATATACGTGTCCAATCCTGTGCTCGGATGAAGGTCTATCCGATAACTTCCAATCCCTACACTATCGTGAAAGAACGTAGCACTCTCTTTTCCATCGATTTCACCGCTGATATCTTGTTCCTTTACGGTATATTGAGCTTTAATTCGTCTTGATTCACGGATATAAGGGTACATGGCTAATCCGTCCTCTGTTCCTAAAACATCTTTCCTTAGGCGTATACCAGGATAGCCTGTTCCTCCATCTGGGCGGGGTGCTTCCGTTTGCATCCAATAAAGCAGCGATAAACTTAATTGCTTGGCATTATATAAATGTTTTTCTTTTTCTTCATCCGTTACATCAATAATAGGACCTAACCAATAATCGTTTTGTGGCCAATTAACGATGGTTACATCACTTTGAAACATACCTGGTTCAAAATTATCTTTATCGAGTATCCTCCGGTAATTCCATAATGAAAAGTGTTCTGGTTCGTAAAAAAAAGAATACTCTATCGGTTCTAATGTGTGAGGTACAAGTCCCCACCAACTTAATTGTTTGGCTGGCCAAAACTCTGCCTGATAGTTCTTCCAAAATTCATATTGAACAGGTTTCTCAATTGTGTGATCTTCCCCATCAATATGATCAATCGCAAAACAATACGTAAAAGCCTGCATATTGAAAGGTTGATTTTCCTTAGGTGCATGGGCTTCCCCTGTTACCCCTTGAGATTCAGCACCAATTACATATTCAACATTGGCGAGTGGTAAAACTTCTCCCATTTCAGTTGCATCCAAAAAATACTTCCCTCTTAATTGGTATGTATGGCCTGTTTTTGTATGTCCAACGGTAACTGATTGAACTTGATCATTTTCGGATTCAGCTTTAAGGATTTTATACTCTGTTAATAGCGTCAGCCTACCGCTACTTATATAGGGCGAAAGCAAATCGTAAAGAACACGTAATGCAACTCGCGGTTCATGACTTATGTTGCTAACAATGGCATTACCAGGATTGAATTGATCATTCATCCGTTCTTTGGTCTTTACTGGATAATTGGAAAGATAGTATTCTCTGATTTTTTTTCGGAAAGTCTGATAAGTTTTCGTCCCTCCAAATTGTTCAATCCATGGATGCTCATCCGGTGGTACACCTTGACTTGTAATTTGACCACCAATCCACTTCGTCTCCTCGGTCAAGACCACTTTTTTCCCAGATTGTAAGGCGGAAAGTGCAGCCGCACATCCTCCGAGGCCACCCCCGATAATCACAATATCCGTTTGCAATTTTTCAGAGACTTTCATTGTGAGCCCCCTTTCGTTATCAAGAGCTCGAATCAAATCGAGCTCTAAGATTCAGAAATTTTTTCAAATTCTTTTTTACTTATTTTAGTTTTACTGGTGTTCCCTTTTCAGAAGACTGATAGGCTGCCAGAGCTACCTCTACTGCTTTTAGCCCTGAATGTCCTGATGCTAATGGAGACTTTCCTTCTTTAACGCTTGCAACAAAGTCCTCGATTAGACCGGCATCCATATCATCGCCCCAGTTAATCCATTTGAGCCCATCGTGATTTGAATAATAATCCATTTTTTGCGAAAAAGCGTCTATCTTTAAGGTGCCATTTGTTCCGATAATTTCCATGGTTACATCGCCCCACGTTGGATAAGAGCTGTTTCTTGACCAACTGCAATCAAGTGTAGCAAACATTCCATTTGTAAATTCCATTGTCAAAATTCCACAATCATCAATGGGATGATCAATATATACGTTACCGATTTCTGCGTACACTTCCTGCACTTCGGCTCCAGTGAACCATCTCATGATATCAACTACGTGTACTGTATGATCAAGGACCGCTCCACCGCCAGATTTTTCCTTGTCAATAAACCAGCCTCCAGGATTGGTTCCCCTGTTTGTTCCCTTTATTGCTAAAATTTCTCCTAGTCTACCTTCTTCTATCACTTTTTTAGCATGTTGAATGGGTGTGTTAAATCGAACAGGAAAAGCTGTACCTAACAAAACTTGATGTTGCTCACATTCGCTTATCATTTCTTCAATATCTTTTAAATTGGTGGCTAACGGCTTTTCACATAAGACATGTTTTCCTGCTTTCGCCGCAGCAAGTACGTGTTGATGGTGAAGATAGTTTTCAGAAGTTACAATGACAGCATCAATATCAGATCCAAGTAATTCATGATAATTTTGAAAATATACTGTATCGTATAATTGAGAATTCTTCATTCCTCTTTCTTCATTTTCATCGGAAATACCAGCTAATGTGATACCTTCCATATTTTTAATGACGGATGCATAACTATGGGCGTGCATATGAGCAAAGCTTATGATTCCAATCTTCATATCAGTTCTCCCCTTTCTTACTTAGTGATACAGGTACAACTGTTTTTAAAGATTCAAGGGCAGCAACTGATATCTCCATTGCTTTATATGCATCTTCAGCTGTAACAATTGGCGTTTTATTCGATTTCAAACAAGATAAGAAATGCTCTAGTTCTATATGATACGGTGACTTTTTCATAGGACTTTGAGGTACCTCAACACCGTTTTGTTCCTCGCTCGATTGTCTAATCGAAAGTAAAACAGGCTCCTCTTTTAAACTATCATATTCGATGATTCCAGTTTTTCCGGCGAATTCAAATTGCGAAGAAAAAGTTTGATGGGCCCACGTACCTTCCACATGAGCAATAACACCGGATTCAAAAACCAATGTAACGATCGCATAATCGAGATGTTCCAGTCCTTTTTCAGATAGCCCTTTCGCAAAAACTCGATCCACTTCGCCGAATGTCCACCGAAGAAAATCAAAGTCGTGAATGATTAAATCAAGGATCACGCCACCACTTTTCGATTGGTCTGCATACCAATCACTCCATCCCAAAGGAAAACTTCCGCCTCTTCTTGTACGAACGATACCAATCTCACCAATTGCTTCTTTTTTTACTAGCTCTTTTGCTTTTGAATATTGTGGGAAAAAACGTACCACGTGTCCGACAAATAATTTCACATCTTTTTCTTTACAATAATCAATCATTTCTTTGGCATCCTGAAGGGAATATGCTAGTGGTTTTTCACATATCACATTGATTCCTAAATCTGCTGCTTTTATCACATACTCTTTGTGCAGAAAAGTTGGAGCACAAATATCGATCACATCAATACGTTCGATATTTTCTACAGCTTCTTCTAAGGTTTGAAATATCTTTGTATCATGTTCACCTCTGATTTGCTCTGCCTGCTCTTTTCTGATATCAACAATTCCAACGACCTTGACATCTTCCATTGCATAATAGGCACTTGCATGTACCATTCCCATTGTTCCGGCACCTATCAATAATACGTTCTGCATACAATCAACCTCTCTTCTCAAATTCCGAAAATTACTTTAAGGGTATATATTTCCAAGCATCCATTGGAAATAACTCTTTTTGTACCAGTGGTAGCTTTCTTTCTTAATGAATACGCCTTCCCTCCTAATCAACCTTACCAATTAAAATTACCCGCTGTAGCAATTCGATTGTAGAAGTGATTACCTAACGAACCGTCAGGTATCCCGTTCGGACCATCATGAACTAATCTCTTTTCCTCTAATTCTTCAATACTTTCGATTGAACCTTCTAGCCAATGTAAAATTCGGAGTTTAGACGTTTCCATTCTGGCAAGTAATCCCCCATAGCGGAATTCAATTATTTCCCAGCCGAAAGGTTTATATAAGGAAAACCAAACTTCTCTATGTTTGTTATGCAGAAGACTTATTTCTTTCGTCAATTCGTGTAAATCGGTTAAAAGAAGTTTCATCGTTTCTTTATCACCGTTGTCATAAGCTGTTTTTAAATGAATTCCCATTTCCGACTTCATACTAAGTACAGTTGCAAGCTGTTCATAGAATTCAAATAGTAAAGCTGAATTAGGGTTTCTATCCTTAGCTGCCCTTAATTGAGGAATTAACTTTTGATAATGTGCATTCATTTCAAATCCACGGATATTTTCATCAAATAAACCAATAAGGAGATCCTGCCATAATAAAAATTTAGAAGCATTTGAGGAGTTCAGATTATTTTCCATTACACCTGGAGTTTCATCTAATTGATTGAGTGTAAGGAAATCCTCCAAATGGTTTCCCGTGCAGAAATGGAAACGTTCAGCTAAATGCTCCATAGTTACTGTTTGCTTATAGGTATGTTCCGCATAGAGCTGGATTACTGGTAATGCAGTTGTAAGTGGAGTTTCTCCTCCATTGTCGCCCCATAATGTCGTAATCACTTCATGTAATCCATCTTTTTTACAAGCTGATAAAGCAGCTTCAGTCGTTACAAATGCGCGCCCATAGTTGGGAGAAATCCCATTCCATGTCCAAGCCCCACCAGCAAAAAGAGTATCTCTTCCTAATTCTTTATGCTTCTGAATATAAGTCCGATAAAACTCTTCATCTGCATGATAATAATCCCAATACACAAGTTCCACATTCTTTGGTATTGAAGCAATCGCTTCTTCTGGAATATGTACATCTTCATCGTAATATTCGCCATGTTTTGAACCTAAGCGGAAATACATATCACTCCAAATCATTGGTTTTAGCCCATGACGCTCTGCAATTGATACAACCTGTTCTAAATGCTTATTCATAATCTCAAAACGATTTTCATATCCATTTAAATCTAAATAGCGGCCAAGTCCAAGTTGATGCGCTTCATCCATTCCAATATGAATGCGATTTGATTTAAATGGTTTCGAAGCAGCCTTAATCATGCTTTCTATAAATTGGTATGTTTTGGACTCACCTACTAATAGAATGTCAGATGTGTCCCTAATTTCCTTCGCATAGCCCCATTTCAATGCCATTGTTAAATGAGCGAGAGTTTGGATACAAGGTATCATCTCAATTCCTAAAGCGTCTGCATATTGATCACAGGTCTTTAGTTCGTCTTCTGTGTATCTACCACGCATATAGCCGAAATACGGGTACTCTGGTACTTCATAAGTATCCTCTGTATAGAGCATGACAACGTTTAATCCCATAATGGATAGTTTTCTAAGCAATGCCTGAACCTCATCTACTTTTAAGACAGCATTTCTAGAAACATCCAGCATGACACCGCTTGTTTGAAAATTGGGCTGTTCAGTTATCTCAAATTCACCATTCTTTTGATAATTCTCTAACCACACACCAATTGCCCGATAGAAATGAATTTTTTCCTGATAATAGATTTCACCTTTTCCATCCTTATTGGTAACACGGATCGGACCTTCCCTTTGAATCACGGAGATTGGGTAGCCACTTTCATTCAACTTAATCCCCAAGTCTTCAATTAATAACTCTAATCCATTTATAATTGAATTTGTTTCACCCAATAAATTAATTTTCATCTTTAATACCTCTTTTCAGTTATCATAAAAATTTAATCTCTAATCATTTCGTCTGAAAACAAAATTCCCATCTATAATTGTGCTTTCTACCTCTAAATCATTTGTTAACATAACAACATCTGCATCAAATCCAACGGCTATCCTACCTTTATGTTCACTAACTCCACAGACGACAGCTGGGTTATAGCTCGCCATTTGTACTGCTTCTTCAATCGGAATACGAGATTTCTGAATGATGTATTGAACTGCCTTGTCTAGCGTTAAAGAACTTCCCGCAAGGCTTCCGTTCGCTAATGATACTTTTCCACCACTTTTATAGACGGTCTTCCCACCGATTTGATGACACCCATCTGGTAATTGGTTGGTCCCAGTACAATCAGAAATTAAGGTAAGATGATCCACCCCTTTCATTCTGTAAAGGAGTTCAATTATTTTTGAATGCACATGAATGCCATCTGCGATAAGTTCGCAGTGTAATTCTTGTAAATCAAGTGCTGCAAACGCAGCTGTTAAATTGCGATGTGTAAGCGGGCCCATTCCATTGAAACAATGAGTCACTCTTGATAGGCCGTATTGAATCGCCATTTCCATTTCCTCATATGATGCATCTGTATGTCCGGCAGAAATGGCAACCTTTTTTTCCTTCAATAGCTGTATGACATCGGTTGCGTTAGGAAGTTCAGGGGCTAATGTTACAATTTTTATCAAATTCCCAGCCATTTGAAGTAACGATTTTACTTCTTCTATAGCAGGATCCAGTATGTATTCTGCTTTTTGAGCACCTTTATATTTTTGATTAATCCATGGGCCTTCTAAATGAATACCCAAAAGGCGAGCACCACCACGATTTTCAGCAACTATGAGTTTATTTAATAAAAGGAAGGTTTTAATATCTTCTAATGTGGCTGCCCTTGATGTTGACAAGAAACTTGTCACACCAAAGGATGGGAGCCCATTTTGAATGCGATAAAAACCTTCCTTTGAACAATCCATAAAATCTTGACCATTTAGACCGTGTATATGTGTATCTATAAAACCAGGACAGATCCACCCTTCTACTTGGTAGTAGGGCAGATCCTCCTTTTCTTTCTTACCAACGAAAATGATTTTTCCATCTTTGATTTCAATGATCATATTTTTATCTATTCTCTTATCTGTAACAACATTTCCTTGTAAGTAAAAGTGGTTACACATCATTTAACTTCAAAATCCTTTCCGTTGTTATGCCCAATTCAGCGTATTTACGTAAACTTTATGATTTTTGTAAGAGTTGAAGATTCTTTGTTTAACAGTTTTTCAAATTCTTGTGGTGCATCATCAAATTCAACTGTTTCTGAAAGAAACGCTCTGACATCAATCTTTTTTTCGTTAACAAGTCGAATATATTCTTCAAGGTTCCTACCTTCTGTCCAGCGGACATATTCATAAGGATAATCAATTGCTTCCTTCTCATAGACGGTGTCGTATCTTCCTGGACCGCCAGCCCGAGAAATGAGTAACTGAGCCTCCTTACCAAACATTAAGTCTCTTGGAAAGTCGGGTTCGATATCACCTACGATGACTGCCTTTCCTTTGGTACGAATCCATTTCAAACATTCATGTGTAAGTGGTGAACGCTTTCCTCCCGCACAAAGTAGTACGGCATCAGCTCCACGTGATTTCGTATCAATCTGAAGGGCTTCTTCCATCTCATCAACCGTCGCAAATGATTTAATATTGTCTTCCTTTAACATGTCTACTCGACTTTCGTGAAGATCATATGCAATCACATTATAGGCTGCTGCATGGGCAATTTTTGCAATTAATTGCCCTAAAACTCCTAAACCTACGATTACGACTGTTTCACCAAATTGAAGATTTGCGATACGTAGGGCATGAATGGCAATCGCACCAAGTCCACCTAGAGCTGCTTCTTTTGGTTCAACCGTATCGGGGACTTTCGCATACAAGGTTTTAGGAACTAGAAGATATTCATCATGATGAACATATGGTGCACCGTAACAAGCAACAAGATCTCCTTTTTTCACATCGGTAATGTCACTGCCACAATCAACGACTTCGCCCATTGCACTATATCCAAGATGAACCTGTCTTTTTTCACTAACGGCTAGCAACGATAGTTCAGTGCCCGGTGAAATGACCGAATATAATGTTTTAACTAAGATATAGGAAGGCTTTTCTATGCTTGGTACTTCATCTTCAATGATTTCAACTTTCTTGTTGTTAGCTACAATTCTTTTCATATGAAATCCTTCTTCCGTCAATTATTTAGACAGCCACTTTGATAAATTCGCTTTAACAAATTCATCATCATTTAGGTGTGGGTAGCTCGTATAAATTCGGTCTAACTCTTCTGATTGACCCGGACTTAAAACTTCACGATCAACTAAACACCAATTTCCTTGAAGTAGTCCTTGTCTAGCTAAGATTTCATTAATGCCAGCTATACTTCCTTTAAAGCTATTTCGAGAATCAAATATCGCGGCATTCGCATCTGTTATTTGTTGTCCAAGTGTTAATAAACCATTTGGTACTGACTTTTGACCTCTTACTACTTTAATTTCTTCAAATGTTTCGACAACTCGTTTTGTCCAAACAGACCAGTGTCCAAGTAAACCACCGACAATTCTCTTTTCTACCTTCTGTCCTTCGACTGTGAATTCAAAGGCTGTTAACAAATCATTTATTATATTATCATCATTACCCGTGTATAGCGCTATTTCCTCATTACGAGGCGAATGGCAAACAGCACGGACAACATCAATTGAACAATATCGATCAAAAGGAGCAATTTTTATCGCGTATACATTTGGAATGGAAGCGAATCGTTCCCAAAACTCATACGAAAAAATACGTCCACCTACTGCAGGTTGTAAATAAAATCCGAATACTGGAATAACCTCTGCAACTTTTTCAGCGCGCTCAAGTAATTCATCTTCTGATAAATGATTCAAGCCACCCATACTCAATAGTCCTAAGTCGTAGCCGACCTCTTTACTAAACGCCGCTTCTTTTAGTGCCTGTTCAGTAGGTCCACAAATTCCTGCCACTTTAATAAAATCATCAGGAACATTGGCGCGCTTTGTTTCTTCAATTGCAATTGATAGTACTCTTTCATAAAGATTAAACTCAGAATCACGAATTTCAAATTGTGTTGTATGCACTCCTACCGCGATACCACCTACACCTGCATCGATATAGTATCGTGTTAAGGCACGTTGCCCTGTTTCGTCAAGTTCTCTTTCTTCAGTTAGCGCTAGTGGATGAGCTGGAATCACTGTGCCCTCATGAAGCTTTTTCTTAACAGCCTCTTTCAGCATTAGAATGCACCTTCTCTTTCTTGGAAGTGGGTTGGTTTATTGATTGTGTGTCCATCGTTTACAACCCAATCAGCAATCATATCAATCATTTGTTGTACGGTAACTTTTGGATAACCAAATAATTTATGTGCTTGAGAAGCATTATTTAGTAAGGCAGTTGGACTTTCATTATTTACAAATACCGGTTCCTTTTTTATTCGTTTACCGAATTCCTTTGCGAGCCATCTGACTGACAATGTTTCAGGTCCTGTTACATTGATGATTTTTGGTGGATAATTTGTATGTAATAAGGAACGAATCGCATATTCATTTGCATCCCCCTGCCAAATCACATTAACATTTCCCATTGTTAAATCAATCGGTTTCTCTTGATGTACTGATCTTGCAATTTCAAGTAACACACCATAACGTAGGTCAATCGCATAGTTTAAACGAAAGTGAACAATGGGTGTTTGGTTTTTATGCGAAAAATAAGTTAAAACTCGTTCTCGACCTAAGCAGGATTGTGCATATTCACCAACAGGATTAGGTGTCACATCCTCTGTACAACCATTGCTTAACACAGAAGTGAGTGGGTATACATTTCCTGTTGAAAAAGACACAATTCGAGAATCTTTAAACTTTTCTGCGACACGTCCTGGAAGATAGGCGTTCATGGCCCATGTCCGATGCTCATTTCCAACTGTTCCAAATTTCGTACCTGCCATAAAGATAATATTCTTAACATTTGGTAGGTTTTGGAGATCTTCTTCCCTCAAAAAATCCGCTTTAATTGTTTCAATTCCATTCGCTTCTAATTCATCTATTAAACTCTCATCTGAGAATCTCGCAACACCAATCACTTTCTTAGGTACACCTGACTGATCAACAGCTCTCTTCGCAAGTTTCGCTAAAGTCGGTCCCATCTTCCCACTAACACCTAAAATCATAATATCTCCATCTAGTTGTTGGATGTCCTTTATTAAATTTGTGCTAGGTGTTGACATAAAATCCTCTAATTCAGCAATCGTTTTCATTTAAATCCTCCTAGAATATATTTGATTTTCTTTAGGAAAAACATGGTTATTTACTATTTACCTACATTGTATATTCGGGGTTATTAAAAGACAAGTCACTTAAAGGTCTTTTAATAAATGATGATTATTGATTGACATTTCGAAAAAATCCTCTTAATCTAGTAGTAAGATTATTAAAAGACATATTAAAGAAATGTCTTTAAATGGAGATGACATGATGAAAACAAACCAATTATCAGATCATGGTACTGAAATTATTATTGGCATTGTTAGTCCTGAAGCACTTGAAAAGGAAATAATGAAAGCGCTTGAAGCATTTCCTAATTTCCAGCCAATTTTTCTACATGCAACCCCCTCTTCGATTGAAACGGAGGTTATGACTACTTTGATCAATAAAGTGGAAGTACTTTTGTTTACGGAATTTCCAACCTATTTAAAAGCTAAACATCTTATCAACTTTTCAAAACCAGCGCATTATGTTCCCATAATGGGAACTGGGTTATATCGGTCATTATTCCTGATAAACAATCAATTCGATACGAAACATTTCTCGATTGACACGGTTGAAGAAAAATATATTCGTAGAATCCTTTATGAATTAGACGAAACGAACTATGTATGTACTTCCTTCCCTAATTCCAGTCAGCCTGATTGTTTGGAGGAAATTGTTGATTTTCATCAGGACAACTATCAAAAATATGGCTCCATCGCCATCACCGGCGTGCAGGAAATTGCGATAAAGCTATCGGAATTGTCAATACCGTATGAATGGGTTACACCCACTTATCAAGATTTAATTGTTTCCCTCGAACGTGCATTACTTGCAACGGAAGCTCGTAAACATAAAGAGTCTCAAATTGTCTTTGGGATTATTGATATTGACAAATTTGATAAAGCTACAGAAAAATACACATCGGAACATGAAGTGCAATTATTCAAACTAAAATTTCAACAAATCATGTTAAATTATACAAAGCTACTTGATGGTCATTTAATTAATTCCGGTGGAGAAGAATTTTCGTTTATCACCACACGTGGTATTTTTGAAAGAGAAACACGCGGTTATAAATTCATCCCCTTATTAAATACGGTTAAATCGGAGCTAGGTGTTTCCATTAGCATTGGTGTTGGTTTTGGTCTCTCAGCTGCGGAAGCTGGTAACCATGCAAGACTCGCACTCCGACAATCAAAAGAATTAGGCGGAAACGTATGTTACATCGTCCGTGAAGACCAAAGTGTAATTGGCCCAGTTGATATGATAACCGATACTCAATATGAAAAATATGACCTATCTATTACAGATGCAGAACTACTGCAAAAGGCCGAAAAGGCCGGAATGTCTGCTGCTTATATGACAAAACTTATGGCCAGAGTAGCACGGCATAAGAAATTTGACTATACAGCTCAAGAGTTAGCCGACACATTGAATATTACAACAAGAAGTGCCCATCGAATCCTATTAAAATGGATGGACGCTAACTTAGTAAATATAGTAGGCGAGGAAAAAATCACCTACAAAGGTAGACCAAGACGAATCTATAGACTGAGCTTTATCATTGATGAAAACGAATAATTACAAAATATAGGTAGTTTTCGTAAACGTAGTTGCTTTTTGTATAGGCATTATTTAATAACATAATAGGTGATTTCCGTGTGATTGGATCGTATGGCACGAGATCCTAGAAAATGCTGGCATTTTCTTCGTGCGGTGTAGATTCAAGGAAGCAAATCCAACGTCCTGCGGGAAAAGCGAGCTAAGCGAGACCCCGCAGTGAGGTAGTGACTTGTCCAGTTTCAGCGGCTAGAAACTCGAGAAATTTCAACTCCTCCTTCAGAGGCAAAATACGCCTCTTTGTCGGAGTCTCCGACGTACAGGACGTGCTAGTGCCGACTCAGCCACAGGACGTGGCGCTTTAGTCGGCCAATTTTCTCGTTTCTGTGCAAGCCACCTCCACTTTTCGTTGAGGAGGCTTGCGGATCGCCCGCGGAAAGCGAGTGCCAGTAGCGGAAATCACCACTAGTTCCACTATAATCTTTAAGTTAATAGCAACAATTTTTTAGAAACGAGCAAAAACAAATGGCGGGTAAAATGGTTTACCCGCTTTTATAATTTGCAATAGTAATCGACGATATTTCCACTATAGATTCACCCGTTTTCCTGTATCTTTACTCTCATTTGCTGCTTCAATAAAGCGAATAATTTCTTGCGTTTCATGTAAGGGAACGCTGGATTGTCCTGTGTTAAAAAAACGAATAATTTCTTCTAAGAGACTAGCATAAAAAGGTTTTGAGGAAGAAGAAATCGATACAAAATGACTGCCTTTTTCAAAATGAATGAACGCACCGAATTCACCATTACCGCCCCTACTCCCTCTTGCACTTCCAATTCTTCCATCCTCCCATTGCGAAACAATCAAATCTGAATGTACAGTAGAGACAGTAGTAACCTGCTGTGCCCCGCAGCCTAAAATGGCATATAGCATCTCAATCGCATGTATCCCGTACCAAAAATACCCCGGTTGAGTATCAACCATATCCATCGGACCGAAACAGTCAGCTCCAATGATTTTTCCTTTATCTTGAATCGCTAGTGCCTGTCTTACCTCTTCAGCAAATCGTAAAGCAGATGAACTCATGATTGGTGTACCATATTGTTCAGATAGCTTCACGATTTCAATAGCCTCTGAAAAAGAAAGACAAAGAGGTTTGTCAATAAAGAGTGGCTTCTGATAACCTACAAGTTTCTTCACCTGCTCCAGATGTACACGGCCATCGACAGATTCTAGTAGGATTGCATCACATGTCTCTGCTACTTCCTCAATCGTCTTTACCAATTGAACACCATACTGTTCCACTTCTTTTGTAATTGCCTCAATACGAGAGTAACTCAACTCAAAATCAGACGAACCGACCGGACAAGCTATAGTTACTTTCCCGCCTTTAACAAAAAAGGGATTGGTGGGATCATTTAATAATTTAGTAAAAGCAGTTGCATGTGAGGTATCTAGCCCAATCATTCCTATTTTTCTATTCCTCATATCGTAACTCCTCTATAAAATCAAAACGGATTATTTAAGTCCTGAGAGCTGAATACCTTCTGTAAAATACTTCTGGAAGAACAAGAAAATTAGAAACGTAGGGATAAATGAAATTGTAGAGCCGGCCATCTCAATTCCAAAGTTCCCTTCCTTACTTAAGGTAGAAGCTAACCCAACCGTGATAGGATACATTTTCTCATTTGTCATATAAATAAGTGGTTGGAATAGATCATTCCAGTTACTTACGAATGCAAACGTTCCAACAGTTGCAATGGATGGAAATGCTAATGGCATATAAATTTTTCGAAACACATGAAAATCATTGGCTCCGTCCATCCTGGCTGCTTCGTCTAATTCCATAGGAATGCCCTGCATAAACTGACGTACTAAAAATACGCCCATAATTGCCCAAAGCTCAGGAACAATCAATGCTTGATATTCATTGATCCATCCAAACTTTGAAAACATGATAAATTTAGGAATGATCAGCAATTGCGATGGAATCATGATAACAGCCATGAATGTCCAGAATATAAATTCTCTTCCAAAGAATTGCTTTCTTGCAAATATGTAGCCTAATAGTCCTGCAAAAAACATTTGTGAAAAGACAGGGATAACAGTTACAACCACAGAGTTCATAATCCAGCGTAAGAAGTTATCATTCCGAAAAAGGTACGTAAAGTTATTGATAGACGGATCATTAGGAATCCAAAACAATGGGTCCATTGCTGCAAATGTCGTTTCTTTAAATGAACTTAACACCATGATCAGAAATGGTAGGAGAAAGCAAAACCCCAGGAAGATTGTGACAATATATTTTATTATTTTAGTAAACAAGTTTGTTCATCTCCTTTACAACTCTCAACAATTAATAGATACCTTGATCTTTACCAAAATATTTTCTCTGAATAAGTGATATAACTAAGATTATCGCGAATAATACATAAGATAAAACAGCTGCGTAGCTAAAGTTCAAATTCGTGAATCCTATTTGATAAAGATAGAATACAATGGTACTTGTCGAGAAATTTGGTCCTCCGTTTGTTAATAGGAATGCAGAATCAAAGATTTGGAAAGAACCAATAGTCGTAATGATCAACACATAGAAATGAATTGGTTTTAATAATGGGAAAGTAATTAACCAAAAGGATTTAAAAGGTGAAGCACCATCGATTTTTGCGGCTTCATACATATCTTTTGGAATGGACTGTAGCCCTGCAAAATAATAAATCATTGTACTACCAGATACTTTAAAGATACTCAAACCAGCCAAAACAAGTAGGGCTTGTGAAGAATCAGATAAAAATAATTGGGCATCAACTCCAATAAAGCTTAACAGATAGTTGATTAATCCCGCCTCCGTTCCTGAAAACAGCCATTCCCATATCCCTGCCACAACAACGAATGATGTTACAACAGGCAGGAAGAATATCCCTTTAAAAATTTTCGTAAAACGAATTCCTGATTTTATGACAAGCGCTAAAATCAAACCTAGTGCCATTGTAGGGACTATATAATAGAAGGAAAATAAAACAGTATTCCAAATTGATTTTAAAGCAATCGGATCATCAAATAATTGTTTCCAGTTTCGTAATCCAACAAACTCAGAAGTACCAATAATTCGATAATTAAGAAACGTTAAAACGAAGCTATACACAAATGGAATGACTTGAAAGATTAAAAAATGGATTAAAACTGGTGCCAGTACAATATAAACAATACCATTTTTTCTCATTTCTTCTTTTATCCTGTTTTTTAAAGGAGGCTTGACCTTTTTTAAAGTTTTTAGAGGTACCTTGTTATGAGTTTCTACGACCTTTTCCAAGCTATCACCTTATTTCTTTATTAATTAAGAAAAGTTTTCGTAAACAAATGAACTTTTAATAAACAGAGAGTCTTATTCACAAAGGAATAAAACTCTCTTTACGTAAGAAGCTATTTGTTTACGGCTTAGCTAATTCAGCTTCAATTGCTTCAGCTGCTGCATCTGCTGCTTCTTGAGGAGTTTTATCTCCTGCCATCATTGTTTGTATTTCAGCTTGAATAAATGGCATGATTGCACGCCCTTTAGGATGAATAACACCAGGTAATGCAAATTGTGTATAAGTAGCAAGTTGGCTCATGTATTTGTTTGAATCAAAGATATCTTTTGCCTCTTCTTGAGTTGGGATATACTGAGTAACCGTATTAAAAATACGTTGGTTTTCAGCATTTGTAACTGCTTTTACAAATTCTGCTGCAGCTGCTGGATTATCTGTGTTAGATGGTACCACGAACATACCAGTTGTACCGTATGTTAATTGTTTTTCACCCGTTAATGGTGGAGCAATGGCGAATTCAAAATCACCTTCTTTTTCCATCATCGTAATACTTATTCCAGACCCTAGTTGTGCCATTATTTTTCCAGCGAACCATAACTCATCTTGTGTAGTTGCTGTAATAGAATCTTCTGGAATATAACCTTTTTGATACATATTGTTTACGTAATCGAATGCTTTCACACTTTCTGGGCTATTAATTAGTACCTTGTTATCATCTGTTACAACATCCCCACCAGCTTGCCAAACCCAAGGGTAGATTGTTCCGTTCATGGAACCTCCTCCTAGGTAATTTAATGCATAGAAACCTTTTTCTTTAGCTTTTGCTGCCCAAGCTTCGAATTCTTCCCATGTTTTTGGAAGGTTTGCTGGATCTTCACCAATCGCTTTCACGACATCTAGATTGTAAAGGAATGTATAAGCTTCTTGAAGGATTGGCAATCCGTATTTTTTATCTTTCCACGTTGTTGACACTAAGGAGGACTCTACGAATCCATCAAGATCACCTTCGTCTAAGTATGGATCTAATTCAAGAAGCATTCCTACATCTGCATATTGTGGCATTTGGTCAGGAATGGCATAGAACACATCCGGTCCATTGTTAGCTGCTAAAGCCGTTAGAACTTTTTGGTCACGGTTTGCCCATGGAATGGTTTCAATATTTACTTCTACATCAGGAAACTCTTTATTGTAATTGGCAGTGATCTCTTTCCACATTTCTTCTTCTTTTGTAGCATCACCTGTATATGGATGTACCCATACTGTGATTTCACCATCAACTTTTCCATCTTCTTTTTTAGGCTCTGTACTTGAGTCATTACTACAAGCTGAAAAAAGTAAGCTACCTGAAAGCAAAAGTGCCATGAACGAAAAACGTTTCTTTTTCATCTACGAATTACCCCCTATTAAGTTCAAAAATATAATTAGTAAGTCTAACAATCTACCACAAATTCTGTTTAGCCATCCCCTCCTTACTTTCTTGTCTGAATAAACACATAATTGAAAGCCTATACATTAGATGTTAAAAAAATTTCTATAATTTCAAATACTTTACTAATCTTATTCTAGTTCGTTTGTATTATTGTGACAAGTCTATAAACTGTCTTTAATAAAAAGTTAGAATTAATTTAGTACCCTTACAATTAATTAGCAATCATACATAGTTCAATCCTTGTGGAAAAGGAAATGGAACTGGAAACAAATCCTTACTATATGAATCTATATTATTATTCCCTTTTAGGATAAGCTCTTCCAGCTCCCGATTATTGATTGAAACGGAATTCTTCTTATTTATAAGACTTTTATTGTTTTCATCTATATTAGAAATCTGTAACTTATCTTTAAAATATGGAGCGAGCTGCTGCAACAGTAAATCTAGATTCATAATCTTAATCGTTCCTGGAAATGATTGTTCTACACTTTCCAATGCTAGGTCAAGCTTTTGTATTAACTCTTTTTCATAAGTAGGTATATTAAATAGTAAAGAATCAATCCCATATGTAACGGCTTCTTTAAGTAAACTTACAATGGCTGTCGGATCTCCTCCCCATTCGATTATTCGAGATTCCACGTTTTTTTGTTCCTGATACGGAACTCCGAAAATTATAAATGCTTTTATCTGCTTGTTTTCTTCTGCCACAAGAACCTTGTGCTTCATTTTGAAAATACTAGCAAATCCCGCTGACTCATTAAGCTGTGCCATTTCAAATATACTTTGTTCATATCGAACTGGTCGACGCTGACTAATTTTTCTCATTTGAAACCAGTCGGTAGGCTGCAGTTCACGAACATGATAAGCCGTCTCTGGTTTCAGGTCTACTTGTTGAATCTTATATTGCTTCAGCTTTCCATAAAATGTGCAACCTTGTTTGATGTATAGCGGTAAATCTCCAGAAATAAAAAGAATGGAAGCGCCAGATTTATTCACATGATCAAAAATCATTTGTAAAAGTGTGTTCGCTATCCCTCTTTTCCTGTATTCCGGCTCCGTGCAAACAGCACCAATTGAATAGGCTTGAACTTCTGCACTTTCAATATGAAGTATAGATGGAACCAATCCAATAAAAGAAACTAATGTCCCATCGATAAATGCACCATACGATTGGTGAAGGGCGTGTGAGAAAACTTGTGGAAAAGCAGCCCCCATTGAGATATGTCCTTCTTTACGAAACACTTTATCGGCCAACTCAATTGCCTGCTGAAATTCTCTTTCTTCTAATAAACGGAATTCAACCATTTCATTCACCTCAACTTTTAACATTTCATTACTAATCACAAGGATTTGGAGACAACCTCTTACGCTGTTAAAAAAATGTAATCGCTAACAGTTTGAAACATGTTATAATACAACTAATCTTTTTGAACTTACTTTCTATTTTAGTAGAAATTTATTAAGTGACAAGTCTATTAAGTGTCTTTAATTTGATCCATCGATATATTTTTTAAAATGAGGTGACATATAGTGGGTGGCTGGGAAAGGTTCAATAATTATGCAATATGGATGATAAAAGTTGCTTACTTAAATTTACTGTGGATTGGCTTTACGATTGTTGGCTTAGGACTATTTGGTTTATTCCCGGCAACAGTTGCCATGTTTGCAATTGTTCAAAAATGGTTGCAAAATGAACCAGTTGATCGTATCTTTCAATCATTTTGGAAAACCTATAAAAAAGAATTTATCTCACTTAACAAGTTTGGCCTCTTCTTTATTGTGATTGGCTATATATTAGTGTATGACTTTATGTTTGTATATAAAAATATGGACAAGCTACAATTACTGTTTCCAGTCCTACTTTTTTTAACAATTTGTTATATGGTTACGTTACTCTATTTCTTCCCTGTATACACACAATTTGAAATGAAATTCTTTCAATATATTAAGCAATCATTCTTAATTGGAGCTAGCTCTTTGTTAGAGACTATTCTCATTTTCACTGCATGTATGCTTTTAGGTATTATCATAAATCTAATTCCTGGAATCATCCCGTTGTTTACTGGAAGTGTACTAGCCGTTGCAATTACATGGTGTAGCAACAAAGCGCTCTATAAAATCAAAGGCAAGAAAAAGAGTATCACCTATCAGTTGAAATAGCAGCAGATTAGAGTGTCTTCAATGGACACTCTTTTTTGTGGTCTAATTATGGTGGTGCATTTTTTATCCGGATTTAAAGTCCGTTAAAAGTCTTGATTATTCCCATTATTCTTTTACACTTTAAGTAAGTTTAGTAGAATGTTTCCACCTAAGGAGGATAACAAAATGGATTTTAGTAAGTTATATTATTATGTGCCTACTCCGAAAGCTCGTGAGCCAAGGAAGTTCGTGAGAGATTTAGTTATTTATGGAGCAACTCCTGCTGGAATTACGGCAGCGATTCAAGCAAAACGAATGGGTCTTTCTGTTGTTATTGCTGAATTTGGTAAGAATATTGGAGGTATAACTGCAAGTGGTTTGGGTGCCTCTGATATTGGAGCAAAGGAAGCAATAGGTGGTTTATCAAGAGTATTCTTTCAGGAATTAGGAAACTATTACAATACAACCGAACAGTGGACCTTTGAACCGAAGGCTGCCAAATTTGTATTTGAAAAATGGCTCAAGGACTACGATATTGAAGTTGTTTATCATCAGCATGTCGTAGAAGTTAAAAAAGAGAATAACAGCATAACAGAAATATTGATGGAAGATGGAACTATATACATTGGAGACTTTTTCATTGATACTAGCTATGAGGGTGACGTAATGGCCAAAGCAGGTGTCACATACTTTGTTGGTAGAGAATCAAACGCCACTTATAGAGAAAGATACAATGGAATTCAGTTTGGACATCCCCACCATCAATTTGAAAAATGGATTGATCCGTATGTAGTTGAAGGTGACCCTTCAAGTGGAATATTGCCTGGTATCACAGAATCGGCTCATGACACGCTTGGCTATCAAGGTCAAGGTGACCATCGAATTCAAGCTTATAATTTTCGCATTTGCTTAACAAATCGTGAGGATAATCGTGTATCTTTTCCAAAGCCACCGTCCTACAACCCGGGGTGTTACTCGTTATTATTGCGTTATATCAATGCAGGTGTTTGGGATGTAATGAATCTTCATACTATGTTACCAAACGGAAAGACAGATTTAAATAATTATGGTGGTTTTTCAACAGACCATATTGGAATGAATTATGAATGGCCTGATGGAGATTACAAAACACGTGAAAGAATCTTCCAAGACCATTTTACATATAATCTGGGATTGCTCTATTTTTTAGCCAATGATGAACAAGTTCCAAAAGCGATTAGGGATGAGGTCTCTCAATGGGGATTAGCTGGTGATGAATTTGAAGAAACTGGGCATTGGCCTCATCAGTTATATATTCGAGAAGCAAGAAGAATGATAGCTGATTATGTCATGACAGACCACAACTGTTTAGGTGATGTAACAGTTGAAGATTCAATCGGACTTGCCTCGTATCAAATGGATTCTCATCATGTTCGAAGAATCTTTATTGATGGACGTGTTTACAATGAAGGTGATGTGGAAATACCAATATCCCCATATCCAATCTCCTATCGTTCGATTCGTCCAAAGGCTGAAGATTGTACAAACCTACTCGTTCCGGTTTGTTTATCAAGTTCACACATTGCTTACGGTTCAATACGTATGGAACCTGTATTTATGATTTTAGGTCAATCAGCAGGAGCAGCAGCAGCTTTAGCTTATAAAAATAAAACAACTGTACAAGGTGTATCTTATGAACAATTAAAAAATGAACTACTCTCTTACGGACAAGTACTACAATGGGACGATTCAATTGAAGATGACCCTGTATTACGAATGAAAGAGACGTTTGGGAAGAAATAAAGAGAAGGAGGCTGGGACATTAACTAGCTTCGAATAATGAAAAAGGTGAGTTTGAGCACGCTCAAACTCACCTTTTTCTATTTT